>JACDQN010000155.1 GCA_015657575.1 Sphingopyxis sp. | reverse complement strand
TCCCAAGCACACGCGGGTGTAGCTCAGTTGGTTAGAGTGCCGGCCTGTCACGCCGGAGGTCGCGGGTTCGAGCCCCGTCACTCGCGCCATTTCCTGCCCTTTCGGGCGAAATGGCCACCGCAGCTTGGGAGTTTTTCCAGATCGGAAATTCGGGGTTGGCGCGGCTTTTCAGCCGCGCCACCGCCCCAGCTCCATCCAGCGGAGCAACGGCTTCAGCGGCAAGACCCACGCGATCCCGGCGACCAGATAGAAAAGCCCCTGGACCAGGACCGGCCAGGTGCCGACCCACGGCGACAGGCTGACGATTCCCGCCGCCCAGGCCGCGATCAGCGCCAGGATCAGAAAGATGCCGGCGGGCTTGCGCCAGCTGGGCGGTGGGTCGGCGGGAAGCTGGGTCACAAACGGTCTCCGCAAATGATATATTCCTGTTCGGTCAGCACCGCGTCGAGCATCATATCGGTCGGCTCGGTTGGCATGGCGTCGATTTCCTGCACCGACCAGCCGATTCCGATCCGCAACGCGTCGGGGTGCGCGGCAAAATAGCGGTCGTAGTGGCCGCCGCCCTGGCCGATCCGGCCGCCCTGCCGGTCGAACCCGACGAGCGGGCAGAAGATCAGGGACGGCACGACGGCGGCAGCGTTCGCGCCTGGCTGCGGCGTGCTCCACGGTCCCTTTATGAGCGCGTCGCCCGCTTGCCAGTGCCGGAAGTCCATCGCTTCGGTACGGTCCGCATGATGGGGAAGGGCAAGGCGCGCTCCATTCGCGGTTTCGGCGAGCATCGGCAGAATATCCGGCTCGTCGCCCCATGCGGCATAGGCGCCGACGACATCATGCGCCGCGATGAGGTCCGCGAGCGGCGCGGGAAGCGCCCGAAAGGCCGCCAGTCGGGCCATCGCATCGAGATTCGCGGCAAAATGGCGGCGGCGAAAGCGGAGTTTCTCGCGCAATCTGCGCTTTTCCGCGGCGCGATCGGCGGTCAGGTCGGGCATTACCTTCTCCCGGGCCTTCTCCGGGCCTCCTCATGCGCTTTATGGCGGGTGGCGGGACCACCATGGGTCGTTTGCTGGAAGATCCTCTGACGCCAGTAACGTCAGGTGGGGACCATATACGTCGGACCAGGGTCCGGGCAGGGACAGCCCCCTTGGATGATGTATCGCCTCAGGGATTTTCGCAACAGCTCGTGCCGGGCAGTACCCGCCGCCCCCTATGTAGGGACGTGGGGGGCTTCGCTCAAGGGATTTGCTCGACCTTCGTCGCCAGCGCTTCGATCCGGTCCGCGATCTGCAGCAGCGCGCGGTCGTGCGATGGGCGCGCGGTGCCCGGCGGCGGAGCGGGCGGTGCTTTCTTCAGCTCGGCGAGCTCGGCGAGCGCGGCTTTCAGTTCGTCGCGTGCCTGCGTTTCGCGGCTTTCCGCGAGTGCGACGGCGGCGCGCAGCGAATCCGACTGGGGTTCGGCCTTTTCGACCTTGCCCTTCGCGTCCTGCGCTTCGTCGGCGAGCATCAGCGATGCGAACAACAGCTGGCGAAGCTCGGTTCCGCCCGGCATGGCGCGCACTTTTTCGTCGACGACACCGGCGAGCCGCAGCAGGTGCGGCTCTTCGCCGTCGGCGCAGTGCACATCGTAGATGCGGCCCGCGATGTTGAGTTTGACGTCAGCCACGGTTCGCCTCCGCGATCAACCGGTCGAGTTCGCCGATCACGGCGGTCACCTCGGCCTTCAAGGCCGATTGGTCGTTCGCTCCGGGGGCGGGGGCAGGGCGGTTCGCCCGTTCGGTCAGCGCCTTTTCGATGCGGCTCAAAGCCCGTTCGATACGGCCGATGGCCAGGCTGGATTCGTCGAGATCGAGTTCCATGATCAAGGGTTAGCAGCGCCGGGGGAGGGGTGCAATCGACTCTCCGACCCGAAATGCGTGCTAATTTGTGCCGCGGGCGGTTGACTCCTGCCCCCACCCCCGCAAAGGGCTGTCCCCACCGAATCCGGCCACCTTCACATCCACATCCGGGGGACAAATGACACTGCCCGAACGCCAGCTCGCCAACGCCATCCGCGCGCTTGCGATGGACGCCGTCCAGGCCGCGAACAGCGGCCATCCGGGGATGCCGATGGGCATGGCCGACGTCGCCACCGTCCTCTATTCACACTATCTGAAGTTCGACCCGACCGATCCGAAATGGGCCGATCGCGACCGATTCGTGTTGTCCGCGGGCCACGGCTCGATGCTCGCTTATGCGACGCTGCATCTCGCGGGCTATGCGCACCCGACGATGGAGGAAATCCGTAATTTCCGCCAGCTGAGCAGTCCGTGCGCCGGCCACCCCGAGAATTTCGAGCTTGCCGGCGTCGAGACGACGACGGGGCCGCTCGGGCAGGGGCTGGCGACCGCGGTCGGCATGGCGATTGCCGAGCGGCATCTGAATGCGATCTATGGTGACGATCTTGTCGATCATCGCACCTATGTCATCGCCGGCGACGGGTGCCTGATGGAAGGCATCAACCATGAAGCGATTGGCCTTGCCGGGCACCTTGGCCTCGGCCGCCTGATCGTTCTGTGGGACGACAATAAGATCACCATCGACGGCTCGACCGACCTGTCGACGAGCGAGGATGTCAAGGCGCGCTACGCCGCGACCGGCTGGCATGTGGGCGAGTGCGACGGGCATGACGCCGGCGATATTCGCCGGGCGATCGACGCGGCGCTCGCCGACAATCGACCGTCGCTGATCGCGTGCCGGACGCTGATCGGTTTCGGGGCGCCGAACAAGCAGGGGACGTCGGCAACGCACGGCTCGCCGCTGGGCGCCGACGAGGTTGCCGCAGCGCGGCAGGAACTCGGCTGGACCGCCGAGCCGTTCGTCATCCCGGGCGACATCGCTTCGGCTTGGGCCGCATTTGGCGAAAAGGGCAAAAAGCTTCATAGCGAGTGGAATGATCGCCTTGCAAGCAACGAAAAGAAAAAGGAATTCGAAGATCGTCTGAGCGGCAAGATTGCTCCGGGCGATGCCTTCAAAGCCTATCTCGACGGCCTTGTTGCGGAGCCGCCGAAAGTCGCGACGCGCAAGGCCTCGGAGAACACGCTGACAGCGCTGACGGCGGACATCGCGTCGCTGGTCGGCGGCAGCGCCGACCTAACCGGCTCGAACAATACCAAAACGTCGTCAACCAAGCCGCTGACGAAGAATGATTATTCTGGCCGTTATGTCTATTACGGCATCCGCGAGTTCGGCAT
>JACDQN010000154.1 GCA_015657575.1 Sphingopyxis sp. | reverse complement strand
TCAGGGCGGCTAGGCCGGGCGGAAATCGGGAAGTCAGGAAGCGACCGGTTGCGGACATTAAAGGATGAAGCTGATCTCCCCTCTCGCTTGCGGGAGGGGCAGCGAGACTTGGGCGCTTGCGCCCTAGTCGCAGCGGGGTGGGCCATCGCGACGTTGCTGCCACCCAGCATCAGGTCGGATGTGCCCCGGCCACATCCTTGATCAGTCCGGGGGACTGATCAACCTGATGCTCCCCTCCCGCAAGCGGGAGGGGAGGGATACGACCGCTCCCCACCCCGAAACGGCCATCGCCGTGAGCGTCGAATTGTCGCCGCCGCCCCGGCGCCTCTTCAAAGCTGATAGGCAACCTCGACGTCGCCCCAGCGGCGGCCGTTGATGATCGCGGGCACATAGACGTTGCGCACGGTCAGATAATTGATGCCGTCGCCTTCCTGGCGATAGACGGTCATGAAGAAGGGCGCGGTGCTGCGCTTTGCCGCGGCGTCGGTCTCGTCGAGCAGGATGCGGCCGTTGCGGCAATGCGCGGTGTCATGTTCGAGGTCGCCGGTCGGCGCGCGCGAGCATTCGGTGATATGCGTCGGCAGGAAGCCGTTCATGTCGCCCGCCGACGACATCTTGATCTCGGGATGCTCGGCGACGATCTGATCGAACAGCGGCCGCCAATGAGTGTCGGCCCAGTCGCACAGCGTCGTGCGGAAACGTTCGGGGTTCGACCCCGGCACGCGGACATAGTTGGTGTCGAAAAGCTGGTCCATCGTCAGCCGGCCGTCGGCCAGCGACTCTTCGGCAATCGCGACGAAGCGGTCGCGTACGCGCGATGCCAGTTCGACGATCGCCGAATCCTTGGGCGACACGCCGGCCGAGATCACCGCGTTGAACATGCGGTTCGACACATGTTCCATCGACAGGATCGAATCGCGCGTGCCTTCGAGAGTGGCGCTATTGTCGCGCACCGACGTGACGACGCGGTCCATCGCCTCGCGCACCTTGGCGCCATTGGCGTGCACCATCGCCGAGCTTTGCGCGATGCGGTCGCTCTGGTCGTCGAGCAGCGCGACGAGGTGCGTCGCGTCGTGCAGCGCGTCGGTGATCGTCTCGAACTGCGCCTCGGCGCGGCTCGACTGTTCGACACCCGACTGGATTTCGGTGACCAGGCCCGACGCCTCGGTCGCGAGGCTGCCGATGCTGCGGCGAATTTCGTCGGTCGCGCCGCGCGTATTCTGCGCCAGCTTCTTCACCTCGGCGGCGACGACCGCGAAGGTGCGTCCGGCATCGCCGGCGCGTTCGGCCTCGATCGCGGCGTTGAGGGCGAGCATGTTGGTGGTCTTGGCGATCTGTTCGATCGACTGGCTGACCTGCTGCACCTGCTCCATCACCGCGGCGAAATTGGTGACATGCGTACCGAGCCGCGCGACGAGGTCGATCACCGAACGAAATTCGCTGACCGCCGTGTTGACGCGCTCGGCACCGGCATCGAGCTGTTCGCACGCGCGTGCGGAGAGCAGCTTCGCTTCGTCGGTCGAATCGGCGATTTGGCGCTGGTCGGCTTCCAGGCTGACGACATATTCCTCGAGCCGGCCGAGTTCGGCGATCTGCCGCTCCATCTGATCGGTCGACCGCTTGATCCGCCCCGCGGCATCGCTGCACCCGACGGCGAGTTCGCCGCAGTCGCTCGCAACCGACTGGTCGAGGATCGGCGCCGCCGGATTGATCGGATCATATTTCATAGGCTTGCCCACGTCCCTGGATGATCGCGAAGCTATGCCGGATATTGGTTAACGGGGCGTCAATGGGTGGGGGGGTGTGTTGGGGGAGGGGCGCTTTCTCGGCTGCGTCGTTCCGGACTTGATTCGGGATCCATAGTGCGCAGTCGTCGTGGATCCCGGATCAAGTCGGGATGACCAAAGCAGGATAGGGCTGCTTTCGGGCGGGAGGCGACATCCATAGCATCGTCATCCTGAACTTGTTTCAGGATC
>JACDQN010000153.1 GCA_015657575.1 Sphingopyxis sp. | reverse complement strand
GCCGACCGCATCTGGTTCATGGAAATGAACACGCGCCTGCAGGTCGAGCATCCGGTAACCGAGGAAATCACCGGCGTCGATCTGGTCGAATGGCAACTCCGCGTCGCGAGCGGCGAGCCGATCCCGCTGACGCAGGACGAACTTTCGATCAACGGCTGGGCAATGGAAGCGCGGCTCTACGCGGAAGACCCGGCGAAGGGTTTCCTGCCCTCGATCGGCACGCTCGAACTGTTCCAGCTTCCCGAACATCTCGGCCGCATCGACACGGGCGTTTACGAAGGCGCTGAGGTCTCGCCCTTCTACGACCCGATGATCGCCAAAGTCATCGCCTATGGTGAGGATCGCGAGGAAGCGCGCGCGATGCTGTCGGAGATGCTCGAGGACAGTGCGATCTGGCCGGTGAAGACCAACTCGGCCTTCCTGATCGCCGCGCTCGACCATCCCGATTTCGTTGCGGGCACTGTCGACACCGGCCTCATCGGCCGCGACGGCGAGAGCATGACGGCCGAGCCGATGCCGACCGAAGCCGCGCTGACCAACGCCGCGATGGCGATGGTGCCGCGCTCGCTGCAGTCGGGCTTCCGCCTCAACGCGCCCGACGTGCGCACCGCGCCCTTCCTGCTCGACGGCAAGCGCGTCGATGTGACGCTGCGCGGCCCGGGCGCCGAAGAGCCCGCGCCCGCGATGCTCGTCGCGGAAAGCGGCGCTGTATGGCAGCTCACGCCTTGGCGCGCCGCTGGCGGCGGCGGTGGCGGTGCAAGCGACGGCGCGATCCTGTCGCCGATGCCGGGCAAGATCATCGCGGTCGACGTGGCGCAGGGCGACAAGGTGACCAAGGGACAGAAGCTGCTGACGCTCGAAGCGATGAAGATGGAGCACAGTCTGACCGCGCCGTTCGACGGGATCGTCGCCGAACTCAACGCCTCTGCAGGAGCGCAGGTGCAGGTCGAGGCGTTGCTGGCAAAGATCGAGAAGGAAGAGGGATAATGGCCGGCAAGTTCTTCGACGAGTGGGTCATTGGCGACATGATCGCGCACGAGATCCGCCGCACGGTGACCGAAACCGACAATCTGCTCTTTTCGACGATGACTCACAATCCGCAGCCGCTGCACCTCGACATCGAGGCGGCAAAGGCGTCGGAGTTCGGGCAGATCCTCGTCAACGGCACCTTCACCTTCAGCCTGATGGTCGGGCTGTCGGTCGGCGACACGACGCTTGGCACGCTGGTGGCGAACCTCGGCTATGACAAGCTCGTCATGCCGAAGCCGGTGTTTATCGGCGACACGCTTCGGGCCGAATCCGAGGTCGTTGGTCTCAAGGAGTCCAAATCGCGGCCGAATGCGGGTATCGTGACCTTCCTGCACCGCGCGATCAACCAGCGGGGCGAAATCGTCTGCCAGTGCGAACGCTCCGCCCTCATCCAGAAGAAGGCCGTCTGATGCGCCTCCGCTCTCTCCTCTTCGTTCCCGGCGACCGGCCCGAGCGCTTCGCCAAGGCCGCGGCGTCGGGGGCCGATGCCATCATCCTCGACCTCGAAGACTCGGTCGCCCTCGCCAACAAGGAAGCGGCACGCGCCGCGGTCGCCGACTATCTTGCGGGAGAGCGCGAGGTGATCACGCTGGTCCGCGTCAATCCGCTCGACGGCCATATGACCGCCGCCGATGTCGCCGCAATCGCAGCGGCCGGGCCCGACGCGATCATGCTGCCGAAGGCCGAGGGCGCGCCCAGCATCCAGCAGCTCGACACCATCCTGCGCAGCGAATCCGCGCGCGATACGTCGCTGCCGCCGATCGTGCCGATCGCGACCGAGACGCCCGCCGCCATCTTCACGCTCGGCAGCTACCGCGAAGTGAAGGATCGCCTGCTCGGCCTGACTTGGGGCGCCGAGGATTTGCCAGCCGCAATCGGCGCAACCACCAGCCGCAACGCGGATGGCAGCTATACGTCGCCCTATGAAGTCGCGCGCGCGATGACGCTGTTCGCGGCGCATGGTGCGGGGACGGCGGCGATCGATACGGTGTTCCCGGCGATCAAGGACGAGTCCGGGCTTGCCGCCTATGCCGGGCGCGCGCGGCGCGACGGCTTTACCGGCATGATGGCTATCCATCCCTCGCAGGTCGGCCCGATCAACGCCGCCTTCACCCCCGCCGCGGAAGAAGTCGCGCGCGCGCAGGCGATCGTCGATGCCTTTGCCGCCAACCCCGGGGTCGGCGTGCTGCAGGTGGACGGCAAGATGATCGACGCGCCGCACCTCAAGCAGGCGCATCATATCCTGTCGCTTGCCGACTAGTCTTTTCGGCCGAAGAGCCGCGCCGGCGCATCCAGCTGCGGCCGCGGTGCCAGCTTTTGTGCAGGCCACGCTCGGTCAACCCCTCGAACATTTCGTCAGGACTGGTCGGGTCGAGCAATTCGTTCTCGGCGATGAATTCATCGAAAGCCCCCGGCTTGACCAGGTCGAGCAGCTCGAGCGAACGCCCCTCGCCGCGCAGCGCCTCGATCGTCGCGATCAGCGATCCCGTGACCTCATATTGACGCCCGACGTCGACCGGCTCGACGCCGAGATGCTCGGCGATCAGCGATTCGCGCAGGCGCCGGATCGTCGGCTCGACCCCCGTGTTCGCCGACAGGCCCGCATCGATCGTCACGTCGCATTCGCTGTCGAGGCCCATCGAACGGTTGTTCATATTCGCCGATCCGACGCGGATCAGGCGATCGTCGACCACCGCCGTCTTGGCGTGGACATAGATGGGTTCGCCCTTTTCGGTACGCGGAAAATAGACCTTGAGCCGGTCGCCATGCCGCGCCTTCGCGATTTCCCGGACAAGCGTCACACGCGCGGCATCCATCGCCATCTGTTCGAGCCAGCCGTCGGCGGTCTCGGGCATCACCATCACGAATTCGGGCGGGTCGTCCTCGTTCAGCCGCTCGGCGATCGCCGCGGCGATCTTGCCGCAGGTGAAATACTGGTTCTCGAAATAGATGAAGCGCTTTGCGGCCGCGATCATGTCGAGATACAGTTGCTCGATCTCGCGGATTTCCTCGCAATCCTCATATTCGGCGCGGGTGCGCGAGATGGCGACATCGACGCCGTGGAAATCGGCCTCCAGATCGTCGGGCCAATTCTCCCCATCGCCGTCAACCTCGCGGAGCGGCTTCTTCGTCGCGCGCTGCCAGCGTTCGTTGCCGAGGTCGGCAAGTGCGTTTCCGACCTCGCCGGCAAGAATCATCGTCGAATCGTGCCACGGCATATAGGCTTTGCCGTTGGGCGCGGTGCGGTGCGGGTCGCCATCCTTATGCTCACGCGTGTCCCAGCGCCGCGCGCCCACGTCGATGCCGCCGCATACCGCGAGATGATCGTCGAACACCGCCACCTTCTGGTGATGGCTGCACCCGACCGGGTGCGCGCTGTCGAGCCGAAAGCTGATCGCGCGCGTCATCTTCCAGCGCGCGACCATCGCGAGGATGCGCGGCACCGCGAATTGTTTCAGCCCGCCGAAATTCCAGCGCAGAATGTCGATGTCGCGATCGGGCTTTGCCTGCGCCAGTCGAAACAGAAAATCGCCCAGCGGTTCGCCTTTGCCTTCTTGGTCGGGCTTCAGCGCGATCCGCGGATCGAAATCCCATCCGATCAGCAGGATGCGCTCCTTCGCCCCCTCCATCAGCCGTTCGAGCAGCGCATAATAATCGGCGGCATCGACGATCATCCGCGCCTTGTCGGCGCGTTCGATCCGCCAGCAGTTGCGGCCCTCGACGACGATCGGTGTCAGATCACTCCCCATCGCCGCCAGCACGCATGATGGCGCCGATGGTTGCAAGCTCCAAGATCAGGCCGCGAAGAACTGGTCGGGGGTCAGCGCCATCATCGCCTCGCTCCCCGCTTCGATCTTGCGGCGGAGCGCGCCGGCGTCGGGGAAGAAACGCTCGCCGAAATGGCGCGCGGTGACCAGCTTCGCTTCGAGGAACGCCTTGTTGCCGCGGCCTTCGTCGAGCGCCTTCTGCGCCGCTTCGGCCATCATCAGCCACATCGACCCCAGCGCGACGATGCCCATGATGTGCATATAATGGTGTGCGCCCGCCCCGATATTGTTCGGGTTCGCCATGCCGTTCTGCATGAACCACATCGTCGCGGCCTTGAGTTCGCCATTCGCCTTTTC
The DNA here is from genome assembly GCA_015657575.1 of Sphingopyxis sp. GTDB lineage: Bacteria > Pseudomonadota > Alphaproteobacteria > Sphingomonadales > Sphingomonadaceae > Sphingopyxis. Next base: position 979 of record JACDQN010000153.1, on the reverse strand, counting down.
AAGGCGTGCCGCGAAATCGGCAAAGGCGGGCTTGTCCTTGGCGGCGGCGCATTCGCTGTCGACGATCGCGAAAAAGGCCTGGATGGCGCGGCCGCCATTCTGCGCGAGTTTGCGACCGACAAGGTCCATCGCCTGCACGCCGTTCGCGCCTTCATAGATCATCGTGATGCGGGCATCGCGGACATATTGCGACATGCCCTGTTCCTCGATGTAGCCGTGGCCACCGAAGACCTGCTGCGCGTTCGTCGCGACGTCATAACCGCGGTCGGTACCATAGCCCTTGATCACCGGGGTGAGCAGGCTGACCAGGTCGTCGGCCTGCTGGCGCTCTTCCTCGGTTTCCGCGACATGCGCCAGATCGACCTGCAGCGCGCCCCACAGGCACAGCGCACGAAGACCTTCGACCGTCGCCTTGCTGTCCATCAGCATGCGGCGGACATCGGGGTGCACGAACAGCGGATCGGCTTTTTCCTGCGGATCGGCGGGTCCGGTCAAGGCACGTCCCTGACGGCGGTCCTGCGCATATTGGACGGCATTCTGGAACGCGATATCGGCTTGGCCGAGGCCCTGGATACCGACGCCCAACCGCGCGGCGTTCATCATCACGAACATCGCGGCGAGACCCTTATTCTCCTCGCCGACCATCCATCCCCTTGGCGCCGTCATAATTCATGACACAAGTCGAATTCGCGTGAATGCCCATCTTGTGCTCGATCGAACCACACGACAGCGTGTTGCGCGCGCCGAGCGAACCATCCTCATTGACGAGGAATTTGGGGACGATGAACAGCGAAATGCCCTTGACGCTGTCGGGCGCGTCGGGCGTTTTCGCGAGGACGAGGTGGACGATATTATCGGTCAGGTCGTGCTCGCCCGACGAGATGAAGATCTTGGTACCCGTGATGCCATAGCTGCCGTCGGCGTTCGGCACGGCGCGGGATGTCGGATGAGGCCGGACGGTCGGTGCCGCAATGCGGCT
>JACDQN010000152.1 GCA_015657575.1 Sphingopyxis sp. | reverse complement strand
GAATCCCTCCGTCTCCGCCACCCTTTTTCCGGACCATCCATCGATCCGCTCTTCGCCGGTCGGATCACGCGGCGTCGCCGCGCGTCCGGCGCTCGCAAAATCATATGCGATTCCTATGCGCGGAACTTTTTCGCGCTCTCGAATTCAAACGGCGGCCTCTCCTATTTGAGCCTCCGCAGACGACTCGCGCCGCGTTCCGCGGCTGGCGTCCTGCCGGAGCAAAATTATGCAGGATCTACTCTGGATCGGCATCATCCTCGCCCTCGTCGCCGCGACCCTCGGCTACGCGCGGCTGTGCGACGACGCGTGAGGTGATGGCAATGACTCTCGATCTCTGGCTCGCGGGCCTCACCGCGCTCGGCCTCCTTTTCTATCTCGTGGCCGTGCTCGCGCGGCCCGAGCGCTTCTAGGGGAGGGGCGCGATGACCTTTCAGGGATGGCTTCTCATCATCGTCTTCGTGGGGCTTTTGCTGGCCCTTACCAAGCCGATGGGCCGCTGGCTCTATGCGCTCTACGACGGCCGTCGCACGCCGCTGCACCGCCTGCTCGGCCCGGTGGAGACGGGCTTCTATCGTTTGTCGGGCATCGACCCGAACGAAGAGCAGGGCTGGCGCCGCTACGCCGTGCACATGTTGATCTTCAACGTCGTGCTGCTGTTCTTCACCTATGGCGTGCTGCGCCTGCAAGGCGTGCTGCCGCTCAATCCGCTTGGGCTTGACGGCACGAGCGCCGACCTTGCGTTCAACACCGCGGTCAGCTTCACGACCAACACCAATTGGCAAAGCTACGGCGGCGAATCGACGATGTCGAATCTCAGCCAGATGCTCGGCCTGACGATCCACAACTTCCTGTCTGCCGCCACGGGCATCGCGCTCGCCTTCGCGCTGTTCCGCGGTTTTGCGCGGCGTGAGATGAAGACGATCGGCAATTTCTGGGCCGACATGACGCGCGTCACCCTCTATCTGCTGCTGCCGCTTTGCATCGTTTATGCGATCTTCTTGATCGCGAACGGCGTGCCGCAGACCCTTGCCGGCTCGGTCGACGTGACGACGCTAGAGGGTGTCAAACAGACGCTCGCGCTCGGCCCGGTCGCGTCGCAGGAAGCGATCAAGATGCTCGGCACCAACGGCGGCGGCTTCTTCAACGCCAACTCGGCGCATCCGTTCGAAAACCCGAACGCGCTGACCAATTTCGTCCAGATGCTCTCCATCTTCGCCATCGGCTTCGGCCTGACCTGGACCTTCGGCAAGGCGGTCGGCAACCCGCGCCAGGGCTGGGCGATCCTCGCCGCGATGCTGACGATCTTCCTCGCGGGCGTGACCGTCACTTACTGGCAGGAAGCGGCGGGCAACCCCATGCTGCACCAGTTCGGCGCCGCGGGCGGCAATATGGAGGGCAAGGACGTCCGCTTCGGCATCGCCGCTTCGGCGCTCTTCTCGGTGGTCACGACGGCGGCATCGTGCGGTGCGGTCAACGCGATGCACGACAGCTTCACCGCCTTGGGCGGCATGATCCCGCTGCTCAACATCCAGCTCGGCGAAGTCGTCGTCGGCGGCGTCGGTGCGGGCATCTATGGCTTCCTGCTTTTTGCCATCCTCGCGGTGTTCGTGGCCGGGCTGATGGTCGGCCGTACCCCCGAATATGTCGGCAAGAAGATCGAGGCGCGCGAGGTCAAGCTCGCGGTGCTCGCCATCGCGGTGCTGCCGCTGATGATCCTCGGGCTCACCGCCATCGCCTCGGTGACCGAAGCGGGGCTCGCCGGGCCGCTCAACAAGGGACCGCACGGCTTCTCGGAGATCCTCTACGCCTTCACCAGCGCGGCCGGGAACAACGGGTCGGCCTTCGCGGGCCTCACCGCCAACACCCCCTTCTACAACGGGCTGCTCGGCGTGGCGATGTGGGTCGGCCGCTTCTTCATTATCGTGCCTATGCTGGCGATCGCGGGCAGCCTCGCCGCGAAGAAGTTCACCCCCGAAACGGCGGGAAGCTTCCCGACCACCGGGCCGCTGTGGACCGGCCTGCTCGTCGGCATTGTGCTGATCGTCGGCGGCCTGACCTTTCTGCCCAGCCTCGCGCTCGGTCCGATCGCCGATCATCTCGCGATGATGGGCGGCCAGCTTTTCTAAGGATATCCAAATGGCTCGGTCTGAAACCAAGTCCCTGTTCACGGCTGACCTGATCGTTCCGGCGATCGGCGACGCCTTCCGCAAACTCAACCCCAAGGAACTGATCCGCAACCCGGTGATGTTCACCACCGCGGTCGTCGCAACCCTGCTGACGCTGCTTCTCGTCGTCGGCCAAGACGGGCTCGCGACCGGCTTCAAGCTGCAACTCGTGATCTGGCTCTGGCTGACGGTGCTCTTTGGCACTTTCGCTGAGGCGCTCGCCGAAGGGCGCGGCAAGGCGCAGGCGGCTTCGCTGCGCGCCACCAAGGCCGAACTCACCGCCAAGAAGCTGAAGGGCGAGGGGAATGCCTATGAAAGCGTCCCAGCCAGCGCGCTTCGGGTCGGTGACGTGGTACTTGTCCAGACGGGCGATCTGATCCCCTCGGACGGCGAAGTCGTCGCGGGTGTCGCGTCGGTCAACGAAGCGGCGATCACCGGCGAAAGCGCGCCGGTAATCCGCGAAGCGGGCGGCGACCGCTCGGCGGTCACCGCGGGCACGCGCGTGATCTCCGACGAAATCCGCGTCCAGGTGACGGTCAATCCGGGGCAGGGCTTCCTCGACCGGATGATCGCACTCGTCGAAGGCGCGGAGCGGCAGAAGACGCCGAACGAGATCGCGCTGACCTTGCTGCTCGTCGGCCTGACGATCATCTTCCTGATCGCGGTCGGCACCATCCCTGGCTTTGCAAGCTATGCGGGCGGCAGCATTCCGGTCGCGATCCTCGCCGCGCTGTTGATCACGCTGATCCCGACGACGATCGCCGCGCTGCTTTCGGCGATCGGCATTGCCGGAATGGACCGCCTCGTGCGCTTCAATGTGCTCGCCAAATCGGGCCGAGCGGTCGAAGCGGCGGGCGACGTCGATGTGCTGCTGCTCGACAAGACCGGCACGATCACCGTCGGCGACCGTCAGGCGACAGAATTCCGGCCCGTCGGCGGCCAGTCGATGGCGGCGCTATCGGAAGCCGCGTTGCTCGCCAGCCTCGCCGACGAGACGCCCGAAGGCCGCTCGATCGTCGCATTGGCGCGCGAGAAATTCGGCCAGACGATGACCGATCTGCCCGCTGGGTCCGAGGTCATTCCCTTTACCGCGCAAACGCGCATCTCGGGCATCAAGCTCGGCGATAGCGTAATCCAGAAGGGCGCGGTCGATTCGGTGCTGAAGGCCAATCCCGGCGCCGGGACGACCGCCGCCGCAACCGAACTGCGCCGCATCACCGACGAGATCGCGCGCGCCGGCGGCACGCCGCTGGCAGTGGCGAAGGACGGCCAGCTGCTCGGCGCGATCTTCCTGAAGGACATCGTCAAGGCGGGCATCCGCGAACGCTTCGGCGAACTGCGCGCGATGGGCATTCGCACGGTGATGATCACCGGCGACAATCCGCTCACGGCATCGGCCATCGCGGCCGAAGCGGGGGTCGACGATTTCCTCGCTCAGGCGACGCCCGAGGACAAGCTCGCGCTGATCCGCAAGGAACAGCAGGGCGGGCGGCTTGTCGCGATGTGCGGTGACGGCACCAACGACGCGCCCGCGCTCGCGCAGGCCGACGTCGGCGTCGCGATGAACACCGGCACCCAGGCGGCGCGCGAAGCGGGCAATATGGTCGATCTCGACAGCGATCCGACCAAGCTCATCGAAGTGGTCGGGCTCGGCAAGCAGCTGTTGATGACGCGCGGCGCGCTGACGACCTTTTCGGTCGCCAACGACGTCGCCAAATATTTCGCGATCATCCCGGCGATGTTCATCATCCTCTATCCCGGGCTCGGCGTGCTCAACGTGATGGGGCTGACCAGCCCAGAGAGCGCGATTCTGTCGGCGATCATCTTCAACGCGCTGATTATCCCGCTGCTCGTGCCGCTGGCGCTGAAGGGCGTGACCTATCGCCCGATGGGGGCGGGGCCGCTGCTGGCGCGCAACCTTGCCATCTACGGGCTCGGCGGCCTCGTCGCGCCCTTCGTCGGCATCAAACTCATCGACCTCGCCGTTGGCGGCCTGGGTCTGGTCTGAGGATATATATCATGAACAAGGATCTCATCTCTTCGCTGCGTCCGGCGCTCGTCATGACATTGCTCTTCGCTGCCCTGCTCGGGCTGGCCTATCCGCTGGCGATCACCGGCGTCGGTCAGGCGCTCTTTCCGGACCAGGCCAACGGCAGCTTGGTGCGCGAGAATGGCAAGGTCATCGGCTCGACCGTCGTCGGGCAGGCCTTCACCGGCGACCGCTATTTCAACACGCGGCCCTCCGCGGCGGGCGACGGCTATGACGGGCTCGCCTCGTCGGGCTCGAACCTCGGGCCGACGTCGCAGGTGCTCGCCGATCGCGTGACGGGCGATGTTGCCAGACTCTCCGAAACATCACCGGGTGAACCCGTTCCATCCGACCTGGTGACGACCTCCGCCTCGGGGCTCGACCCTCATATCAGCCCCGAGGCGGCCTTTTTTCAGGTGGATCGCGTTGCGCGTGCGCGCGGCCTCGACCCGAAGGCGGTGCGGGGGCTGGTCAGGCAGAGTGTCGAAAAGCCGCTCCTCGGCTTCCTCGGCGAACCGCGCGTCAATCTGTTCATGCTCAATCGACGACTCGATGCCTTTGGCGCTAAACCCGCGACGTGACAGAAAGCGATCGACCATCACCCGAGGCCTTCCTGCGTCAGGCGGCGCAGGAAGGCCGCGGGCGTCTGAAAGTCTTCCTCGGGGCCGCGCCCGGGGTGGGCAAGACGTGGGAGATGCTGACCGACGGACGGCAACGGCGCGACGCCGGCGTCGATGTCGTCATCGGCGTGGTCGAAACGCATGGCCGCCGCGAGACCGAGGCGCTGGTGCATGGTCACGAAATCGTCCCGCGCCGCACTATCGACCATCAGGGTCATAGCCTGGGCGAAATGGATATCGACGCGATCCTCGAACGGCGGCCGCAGCTCGTGCTCGTCGACGAGCTGGCCCACACCAACGCGCCCGGCAGCCGCCACCCCAAACGCTATCAGGATATCGAGGAATTGCTCGATGCCGGGATCGACGTCTATTCGACCATCAATATCCAGCACGTCGAAAGTCTGAACGACGTCGTAGCGTCCTTCACCCGCGTCCGCGTGCGCGAAACGGTGCCCGACTCGATCCTCGAAAATGCCGAGATCGAGGTCGTCGACATCCCGCCCGACGAACTGATCGAGCGGCTGCGCGACGGCAAGGTCTATATCCCGCAGGAAGCGACGCGTGCGCTCACCCATTTCTTTTCCAAATCGAACCTGACGGCGCTGCGCGAGCTGGCGCTCCGCCGTGCGGCGCAGGCCGTCGATGCCCAGATGCTCGACCATGTGCGCAGCCATGCGCTCGCGGGCAGCTTCGCGGTCGGCGAGCGGATCGTCGTCGCGGTCAGCGAACGGCCCGTTGCAGCCGGACTGGTGCGCGCGGGAAAACGGCTTGCCGATGCGCTCCGGGCGCCGTGGACCGCCGTCTATATCGAAACGCGGCGCAGCCGGTCGCTGACCGACGACGACCGCAAGCAGCTCGCCGACACGTTGGCGCTCGCCTCGCGGCTCGGCGCCTCGACCGCGACGGTTCCGGCGGCAAGCGTCGTCGAGGGTCTGCAGGCCTTCGCCCGCGACGCGCGCGCGACGCAGATCGTGATCGGCAAGTCGGCGCGGCCCTGGTGGTTCGAGATGCGGCACGGATCGGTCGTCGACCAGCTGGTGCGGACGATCGACGATGTTGCGGTGCACGTCCTGCCCGGCGAACCCGATGCAAGGGCAGCGCCGCGCCCGCGGCTCGCCATGCCCGGGCGCTGGGGCAAACCGTCCGACTTTATCTGGTCGCTCGCCATGGTCGCGGCAATGACCGCGCTCGGCCGGCTGCTCATCGAGGTCATCGATCTCGGCAATATTTCGCTCCTCTATCTTGTGCCCGTGATGTTCGCCGCGGCGACCTTCGGTCTGCGCGCCGGGCTCTTCGCCGGACTCGTATCGAGCCTCGCCTATAATTTCTTCTTCCTGCCGCCGACGGGCACGCTGACCGTCAACAATCCCGAAAATGTCATCAGCATCCTCGTGCTGCTCGGTGTCGCGATCGTCACAAGCCAGTTCGCCGCGGGCGTGCGCGCGCAGGCCGATCTGGCGCAATCGAGCGCGCGGCAGAATGCTGCGCTGGCCAGTTTCTCGCGCCAGCTCACCGCTGCGGCGGATCAGGACGCCTTGATGCAGGCGATCTGCGCCGAAGTCGGCCGCTTGCTCGATGTCCGCACCGTTCTCCTTCTCCCGTCGGCCGATGGCCCGATGCTGCGCGCCGCGGTGCCGCCCGAGGATCGGCTCGAACAGATCGAACGCGCTGCGGCGCAGTGGGCGATGGACAATGAACAGCCCGCGGGGCGCGGTTCATCCACGCTCACGGCATCCGACTGGCTCTTTCATCCGCTGCGTACGACGCGCGGGGTGCGCGGCGTGATCGGGCTGACGCGCGACGATGCGGGCGAGCCGGTGCGATCGGACCAGGTTCCGCTCTTGATGAGCCTGCTCGACCAGGCGTCGATCGCGCTCGACCGCATGGAACTGGAAGAGGAATCGCTCCGCGCGCGGCAGGTGGACGAGCGCGATCGGCTGCGTTCGGCCTTGCTCTCGTCGGTCAGCCACGATCTGCGTACGCCGCTGACGACCATCCTCTCGGCGGCGCAGGAAATGCAGCGACACCCTTCCGCAGAAATGGCCGAGACGATCGAGTCCGAGGCGCGCCGCCTCAACCGCTTCGTGTCGAACCTGCTCGACATGGTGCGCGTCGAGGCGGGCGCGCTACCGATGAAGGTCGAGGCGACCGACCTGTTCGATGCCGCCGCCAGCGCTGCGCACGACACGCGTGCGTCGCTGGCGGGGCACGAGGTCAAGGTCGATATCTCGCCGAACATCCCGCTCGTTCGCGTCGACCCCGTCCTGCTGCACCATTGCCTGATCAACCTGCTCGACAACGCCGGACGCTACGCCGACCCGGAAACGCCGATCACGATCCGGGCGCGCCGCACCGCCGACGCGATCGAGCTGTCGGTGGTCGACCAGGGCCCGGGCATCACGCCCGGCAACGAGAAGCGCGTCTTTGAAACCTTCACCCGGCTCGAGGGCAGCGACCGCGCCAAACATGGCACCGGGCTGGGGCTCGCGATCGTCAAGGGCTTTGCCGAAGCGATGGGGCTGTCGGTCGCAGCGAGCAACAATGACGATCCGCATGGCGCCCACTTCACCATCCGCATCCCCGACGCGCTGATCATCACGGCCCTTACCGACAAGGATATTCCATGAAGCTGCGCCACAAGGTGCTCGTCGTCGACGACGAACTCCATATCCGCCGCCTGATCCGCGCGGCGCTGGAACGCGCCGATTATGCGATCGTCGAGGCCGAGAACGCGCGCGAGGCGGCCGACCGGCTGCGCCAGGAGCGCCCCGATATCACCTTGCTCGATCTGGGGCTTCCCGACCGCGACGGGCTCGAACTCGTGCCCTTGTTCAAGCAGCAGTCGGACACGACCCTGATCGTCGTCTCGGCGCGCGACGCGACCGAGGAAAAGGTCGCGGCGCTGGACCTCGGCGCCGACGATTATCTGACCAAGCCCTTCGACACCGACGAACTGCTCGCGCGCGTGCGCGTCGCGCTGCGCAACAGGCTGACGCGCGAGGGCGGCAATCTCACCCTCGCGGTTGGTGACGTGACGATCGACCTCATCGCGCACACGGTGACCAAGGGCGGCGGCGAGGTCCACCTGACCCCCAAGGAATATGCCGTGCTCGCCCAGCTCGCACGCTTTCCAGGCCGGGTGATCACGCACAAGCAGATGATGAACGAGGTCTGGCCGCGCGAGCATGAACATCATGTCGAATATCTGCGCGTCCTGATCCGCACGCTGCGCCAGAAACTGGAATCCGACCCGCAGCAGCCCCGCATCATCACCAACGAGCTCGGGATCGGATACCGGCTGCGCCTCACCGAAAATCCGGCAGAGGCCTGACCCCCGCGATCATACGGAATTTCAACGCGTGGGCTGCGTTCCCGATCTCGATTTCCTACGGGCGCGGGCATAGGTGAGCAACCTCCCAAAGGAGGGTCCTATGAAGAAATGGTACGCCACCACGGCGGGAAATTGGGGACTGCGGGCCGGTGGTTTCCTGCTTATCCTGATCGGCTCGCTGATCGCGATGCGCCTGCATCATTTGGGGCCGACTGCGTCAGCGCGCGATGCGCACATGGTCCAGATCCTGCTGGCGGCCGGCCTGTTCCTCTGTGGCAGTGCAGGAAGCGCGCTGCTGTTCGTCGGGCCGGGGCTTTGGGAGAAGGTCGAAGTGTCCGAACGCTGGCGGCGGCCCCATGGATAGCGATCGGCCTCGTCCGGCATCGCATCGAGGCCATCGAAGCGCAGCCTTTTTTATTGTAATTGAGAATCGTTCTCGATAATGGCCGTGCATCCTTTCGATAGAACCCTCAGATGCACGCACCCACTCCTTCGCGCCCGGCGACCAAGAAAAGCCGGAAAGCCTTTTGGCTGAAACAGCTGCACATGTGGCACTGGATGAGCTCGGCCATCAGCCTGATCGGACTCGTCCTGTTTGCAATCACCGGTTTCACGCTGAACCACGCCGCCGATATCGAGGGTTCGCCCGTCGTGACTGAAAAGTCTGCGCAAATGCCGCCCGCAATTCTCGGTCGGCTCGGCGTCGATCCTGCGGGCGGGAAGGGGGCCTTGCCGGCCCAGGTCGCGACGTGGGTCGAGGATAATTTTCCGGTCAAGGCGAATGGCGAGGCCGAATGGTCGGCCGACGAAATCTATCTGCCCGCGCCGCGTCCGGGCGGCGATGCGTGGGTCGCGATCGACCGCGCGAGCGGGGAAGTGACGGGCGAGGTCACCGATCGCGGCTGGATCTCTTACCTCAACGACCTCCACAAAGGCCGCAATTCGGGCGGCGAGTGGAGCCTGTTTATCGACATTTTCTCCTTCGCCTGCCTGGTTTTCGCGGTCACCGGCTTGTTCCTGCTCTGGCTCCACGCCGCGAAGCGCAAGAGCACCTGGCCGCTGGTCGGCGCAGGACTTGCCATTCCCGCGGCGATCGCCGTCATCTTCATCCATTAAGGGAGTCCCGTGATGCAGCTTTCCACCCGCGTCCTCATCCTAGGCACCACCGTCGGCGTCGGCACCGCACTAACCGCCCCCGCACTAGCAACTGACCCGAAGACGATGGACGTGACGATCACCATCCCGCAGCTGAAGGTCGCCGAATATCACAAGCCCTATGTCGCGATCTGGGTCGAAAAGGCGGGGAGCGCCGCCAAGACCGTCGCCGTCTGGTACGACCATGACATGAAGGCCAACGAAGGCACGAAGTGGCTGCGCGACGTGCGCCAGTGGTGGCGGGCTTCAGGCCGCTCGATGAAATTCCCCGCCAACGGCATCACCGGCGCGACGCGCGGCCCTGGCGCGCAGAAGATTTCCTTTTCCCGCGCGCAGCTTGGTGCGACCGCACCCGGCGAATATGTGCTGGTGATCGAAGCGGCGCGCGAGGTCGGCGGCCGCGAGTTGCTGCGTATCCCCTTTACCTGGCCCGCGAAGGCGGGTGCTGGCGGGCGCGCCGCAGGCAAGACCGAACTGGGCGGCGTTTCGGTCGCCTTCCGCTGAACTTGAAAGGAAACAGGGTTATGAAGACGCGAATTTGGGGTTTCGCCGCGACCGCCGCGTTGGCCGCACTGATCGCCGTTCCCGCTTCGGCGCATCGGCATTGGATGCTGCCGTCGTCGACGGTGTTGTCCGGCGATGACGTCTGGGTCACCGTCGATGCCGCGGTATCGAACGATCTTTTCTATTTCGAGCACCAGCCGCTGCGCTTGGACGCGATGAAGGCGTGGCGCCGACGGCACCGAAGTCGAGATCGCGAACAAGTCGACGGGCCGCTATCGCAGTACTTTCGACGTTCATTTGACGCAAAAAGGCACGTATCGCATCGGATCGGCGACCGACATGCTGATGGGCACCTATGACCTTGGCGGCAAGACCGAGCGTCTGCCGCGCGGTACCACCGCCGCCAACCTGGCCGAGCGCGTACCCGCGGGCGCGACCAATGTGAAGACCGCCGAAGCGAACAATCGCAACGAGATTTTCGTGACGGTGGGCGAGCCGACGACCACGCTGTTCAAGCCTGTGGGGAAAGGGATCGAGCTGCTCCCGGTTACTCATCCGAACGACCTGATCGCCGGCGAAGCCGCGACCTTCCAGTTTCTGCTCGACGGAAAGCCGGCGGCGGGCCTGCCGGTAACGGTGATCCCCGGCGGTATCCGCTATCGCGACCAGCTGGGCCAGATGGACCTCAAGACCGGCGCCGACGGCAAGGTCGAAATCAGCTGGCCCGAGCCCGGAATGTATTGGGTGAACGTCACCACACCGCAGGTCGAGCGCGAAGAGGGCGAAGCCGCCGGGCCGCCGGCGATCGCGCGCCGTGCCAGCTATGTCACGACGCTCGAGGTGCTCGCACCCTGACCGACCGCATCCTGATCCCCCGGGCGTTGACGCCCGCCGCGTTTGCGGTGCGCGACCCGGGGGCGGCGATCGAGAGTTTCACCGGTGCGACGATGGGCACGCGCTGGTCGCTGCACGCGGTGGCGCCGCCCGGCGAGACGGCGGCGGGCGTGCAGGCGGCGTTCAACCGGGTCGTCGCGCAGATGAGCCAGTGGGAGCCAGCGTCCGATCTCTCGCGCTTCAATGCGGCTGCCGCGGGCGCATGGCGCATCATTCCGCCGGGGTTTGCGCAGGTCGTGGCGGCCGCGCTGGAAATCGCCGACGCCAGCGGCGGTGCCTTCGACCCCTGCCTCGGCCGCCTGACCGAGCGGTGGGGTTTCGGCAGCGCCGGGACAGTAGAGACGGTCCCTCTAGACCAACCTGCTGATGCCGATCGCCGCATCGAGTTCGACGCGGATCGTGCGCGCATTCGCCGCAGCGAAGACGCGATCCTGGACCTTTCGGGGATCGCCAAGGGCTATGGGGTCGATCTTGCGGCCGAATGGCTGCTTGCGCAGGGTGTCTGCCATTTCCTGCTCGAAGTCGGCGGCGAATTGCGCGGCGAAGGCATCCGGCCCGACGGGCAGCCCTGGTGGGTCGACAGCGAAGTACCGCCCTCATCCAATCTTCCGCCGTACCGGATCGCGCTGCACGACCTGTCGGTTGCGACGTCGGGCAATTATCGCCGTGGCTTTACCGTCGACGGGCAGCATTATTCGCACAGCTTCGATCCGAAAACACGGCGTCCGATCGTCAACGGGGTTTCGTCGGCGACGGTGCTCCACCGTAGCTGCATGATGGCCGACGGCTGGGCGACGGCGTTGACCGTGCTGGGCCCCGAAGCGGCGATCGCGCTCGCCGACGCGCGGCAGCTCGCCGCTTGTCTGATCGTCGGAAGCCGCGAATATCTCTCGCGCGCTGGCGCGCGATGCTGGAGTAGCTAGCTGTCGGCCCAAAGCCGCAGCAGATTATGATAGACACCGGTGAGTTCGATCACCGAGCGGTCCTTGCCGCCAAGTTCGCCGGTCAGCCGCTGCACGGCGCGGTCGAGGTCGAACAAGGTACGCCGTTCCTCGGCATCGCGCACCATCGACTGAAGCCAGAAGAAGGAGGCGACGCGGCGTCCGCGCGTGATCGGGGTGACGCGATGCAGGCTCGACGAAGGATAGACCACGGCATGACCGGCAGGCAGCTTCACGCGCTGGACGCCATAATGATCTTCGATCAGCAATTCGCCGCCGTCATAATCTTCGGGCGCTTCGAGAAAGACGGTGATCGACAGGTCGCTGCGGATGCGGAAATCGCTGCCGCGTTTGATGCGGATCGCATTGTCGACATGCGTGTCGAATTCCTGCTCTGGACCGTAGCGGTTGAACAGCGGCGGATAGATTTTGAGCGGCAGCGCCGAGGCGAAGAAGATCGGAGAGCGGCCGAGTGCTTCGAGTATCAGCCGGCCCGCCTGCTTTGCGGCGTCGCTGTCCTCGGGCAATTGTTCGTTGTTTTTCGCGAGCGCGGCCTGATGCCCTGAGGTCGCATTGCCGTCGATCCAGTCGGCGGCGTCGATGATCGCGCGAATCCCGGCGACTTCATCCGCGGTCAGCAGGTCAGGTACGGCAATCAGCATGGCGAAACATCCCCTGGGGCACGATCGTTTCGCGCTGCCATAGCTTGAGAAAGCAATCAATGGCGGGGACGGAAAGCAGGTTTCCGTCCCCGGTCATCGATCAATATTGATAAGTCAGCGAGAAGATCGCGGCGCGGGCATCGCCCGGCGTCGACCAGCCGTTGTTGCGGATGCGCGTGAAGTATAATTCGTCGGTGAAGTTCTTCACATTGACCTGTGCCTTCAGCTGGTCGGTGATGCTGTAGGCGACGTAGGCGCTGTGGACGAGATAGTCCTCCGACTTGAAAATCGTCGGCGCGGCGAGCGTCGGGAGGTTCAGCGCATATTTGCCCTGATAGGTCAGCGAGTACCCCAAAGTGAGCCCGAAGGGGAACTCATAAGTGGTAAACAGACTTCCCGAATGCTTGGGCGTCTGCTGGAACTGCGCGCCGCGCGCCGGGTCGGGGACGGCGACGCTGTTGCCGCAGCCCGCAGTGCCGGGATTGGCAAGGCAGAAGTCCGAAATCGACTGGCGCAAGCTACTGTCGAGATAGGTGTAGTTGGCGGTGATCGACCATTCGGGCGTGATCTTGCCGATCACGCTGAGTGCGATACCGTCGACGCGCGACTTGCCGTCGAGCACCTGGTCGGGGATCGTCGGATCGTTCGAGGCCACTTTGTACTGGTTGCGCTCGTTGCGGAAGGCGGACGCCGACAGCAGCAGCTTTCCGCCCGCGACTTCGGCCTTGGCGCCGATTTCGAAGTTGCGCGCGCTTTCGGGATCAACGTTGCAAGTTGCGGCCGTGCAGGCACCGTTGACGGCGCTGATCGACGGCGTCTTCGCATTGCCATAGGCAGCATAGAGCGTCACCGATTCGACCGGCTTGAAGACCAGGCCGATGCGATAGGAGAAGAGGTCGGCGGAGTTGCGCAGCACCGGCCCCGGGACGATCGCCCCCTGAGGAACCGTCAGCGTTGCCGCGGCGCCGGTGTCGGTGCGGTAATTGCCGCTGTTGTGCTCCCAGCGGAGGCCGCCGTTGAGCTCGAACTTGCCGATCTTCATCGCGTCGAACAGATAGACGGCATAATTGTCGACTTCGCCGCGCTGGCGTCCGCTTTCGAAAAAGTTGACGGGGCCGGTGTAGACGTTGCTGCCATAGACGCGGCCCAGACCTGCCGGTCCCGGCACGATCTCGTTCGGGTTGCCAAAGTTGATGAGCGGGAAGGCGGCATTGGCGACGGTGCCGTTCGGGTTGCGATAGATGTTGCCCGTCGACAGGAAATATTTTTCCCAGCTTGCCGAAGCGCCGGCGACCAGCGTGTGTTCGATTGCCCCGGTGTTGAACACCGCACGCAGGTCGAGCTGGTTGTACATGATCTCGTTTGTGGAATCGCGCAGGTTTCCGCGCGGCCCGCCGATCAAATAATAGCCCGCGGGAACATTGACGTTGCCGATGCCCGTGACGCTGACCGTGCAGCTGCCGCCCGTCGGCGTCAGGCCGTTGGCCAGGCAATAGGTGCCTTGCGGCGGGCCGACGATCGTCAGCTGCGTGACCTTTTGCCAGCGCGACAGATTGCGGATCGATACCTGGTCGCCCAGCTGATGCTCGAAGGTCAGCGTTGCCTGGTCGACCGTGATGTCTTGCGTGTCGAGGTTGCGGTAACCGAAATAGTCGCTGCGATCGACGCCGGGCAGCATTCCGCCGGCGGTGGCATAATAGGGCACGCCATATTGCGCGATATTGTCGTCTTCCTGATGCAGATATTGAAGTGTCAGGCTGGTCGGTCCGCCGATCCCCAGCGTTACGGAGGGCGCGACGCCCCAGCGTTCGTATTTTTCGACGTCACGGCCGGGCACATCATTCTTGTGCGCCATTGCATTCAGGCGAAAGGCGACAAAGTCGCTGGCGCGGATATTGGCGTCGATCGCGCCGCGATAATAATTGTCGGTACCGATGCCGCCGGTCGCGACGACGCGCGTTTCAGTCAGCGGGCGTTTGGTGACGATGTTGATCGAACCGCCGACCGAACCCGAGCCGCCATAGACCGAGTTCGCGCCGTTGACGACTTCGAGCTGTTCCATGTTGAACGAGTCGGAGCGGTTGTAGGCGCCGCTGTCGCGCACCCCGTCCTGCGTGATGTCCGAGCCGGCCGAATATCCGCGCAGCGTGATAGAGTCGGCGGGCGGCGAACCACCTTCTGCGGCACCGAAGGTAATGCCGGGAACGGTCGACAGCATGTCGCGCAGCGTCAGCAGATTTTGCTGCTCGATCGTCTCGGCCGGGATCACCGTCACGGTCTGCGGCGTGTCGCGTACCGAGCGGGTCGACTTGGGCGATTCCTGCTGCGTCTGATAATGCTGGCCGGTGACGATGATTTGTTCGCGCTCGTCGCGGCGGTCGCGCTCGGTTTGCTGCTCCGCGGCGTCCGCTTCGGCATCGGCGGCCATGGCCGGAGTGCTGATCAGGCTGCCGACGCAGGAGAGTGCCAGGAATGTGGCGGACGTCGATTGCTTCACGGTAAACCCCCTTAATTGATTGGTTCGGGGCGCCGCTATTGAGAATCGCTTGCAGAGTCAACGTATATTGCGAATTATTCGCATCTATGTCTTATTTTGTCGTGGCGATTGGATATCGGGATGCGTTGTCCGGCTAGCGCTGCGGCTCCAACCACCAGTTTTGCCGCCAGCCATATTGGCTTGCGACGGCCCGCCCGGTTGCATCGGTGGCAGGACGGAAGCGGAAGCGTTCCTCGATCAGGCGGCAGGTAGCGGTGTCGAGCGAGATATCGCCGCTCGACCGCGTCACGCGGCAGCCATCGACGCGGCCGGTCGGCTGGATGGTGAAGCGCACTTCGACCTCGCCGCCAATCCGGGCGCGGCTGGCTTCCTTGGGATAGTCGCGATTGCGGATCGTGCCGCTGACCCACACCGCCTTGGTGCCGCCGCCCGTCCCGTTGCCGCGCCGCCAGCACCGGTTCCGTCTCCCCGGCCGTCGGCGCCCGATCCCGGCCAGCGTAATCGCTGGCCCCGGCGGAGGTGCTCG
>JACDQN010000151.1 GCA_015657575.1 Sphingopyxis sp. | reverse complement strand
GGCGTCGCATCGATGGACGCAAAGGTCGCGCACGCCGATCGCATGGTCACCCGCTTCGCGCTCGACGACGGCGTTCCGCTTCATCAGGTGACCATAGCGCTCGAGGAAGCGCGGCTTTCGGTGGAATTCGCCATGCAGGTCCGTCAGCGCTTCGTCGAAGGCTATCGCGAACTGATGAACCTGCAGCTCTGACCGCGCCGCCATGCCGATACGCTCCCGCCAGCAAATCCTGTTGATCCTTGGCCTGCTCGTCGCGACGGTGAGCGTGCTGCTGGCCGTCTATTTCCTGTTCTTCCGGACGCCCATGGTCGCGGCCTATCAGAATGTCCGGCAGGCCGATGCCTCGGCGATCGTCGCCGAACTCGACAAGGCGAAAATTCCCTATCGGCTTGAAAATGAGGGGCATGACGTTCTCGTCCCCGAGGATCGCGCGTCAGAGGCACGCGTCGCCGTCGCCGGGTCCAAGATCGCGCTGGGCGGCACCGTCGGTTTCGAACTGTTCGACAATTCGGACATGGGGCTGACCGAATTTGCGCAGAAGATCAATTTTCAGCGCGCGATGCAGGGCGAATTGTCGCGAACGATCATGATGGCGCAGGGCGTCGAGTTCGCGCGCGTCCATCTGGCGCTTCCCGAACGCTCGATCTTTCGGGCTAGCCAAGGTGACCCGACGGCGGCGGTCACCGTGCAGATGACGAAGGGCCATGCGCTGACCCAGCCGCGCATCGAGGGCATACAGCAACTCGTCGCATCGGCCGTGCCCGGCCTGTCGCAGGCCGCGGTATCGGTGCTCGACGAAAAGGGCGATCTGGTCAGCGCTGCGCCGGCCGCCGCCGGATATGGCGCGCCGCTCGACGAGCGTTCGGCGCTCGCCCAATATTATGAGGTCAAGGCGTCCGACGCCATCCGCGGCGTGGCGCCCGAAAACCCGTTCGAAGTGGCGGTCAACGCCCGCAGGCTGGCGCCGGGAACCGCCGCCGACGGCACCGATATCGATCCGCGACAGCCGGACCGCTCCGGGCTGATCCTCGACGTTTCCGTGCGGACGCCGATCCTTCTGGCCCCCGATGTGCAGGCGCGGATCGAGGCCGCGGTGTCCGACAGCCTGGCGCTCGACCGCGGGCGCGGCGACACGCTGAAGTTCGCGACGGGCCCCATCGGTGCCTCGCGCCGTGCCGAAAATCGCGCAGAATTCCGCCAATCCGCGTTATCCGACACCGCTCAGCCCGCGCACAAGGATTCGGATTGGTCCTTGGAAACCGGCTGGCGCCCCTGGGCCCTGGTGCTGGTTTTCCTGACGATTATCGCCCTGATCCTGCGGCCGCGACGGCGGCTGGATGCGGCGCAGACGCTTTCCTTCGCCGAGCAGTTGAAGACAGCCACCTTGGAGCGGGAGGACGGCAATGGCCGCTGATCCCACCGATCTCGATGTCCTGCTCGCCCAGTTCGGCAAGCTGGGCCGGCGCGACCGTCAGGCCATATTGGCGCAGCTTGCGCCCGAAAGCCGCGAACGGGTCGAAACGGCGCTGACCGCGCAAGCCGATGCCCGCCATGCCGAAGCGGAGCGCGTGCGCCGCGCCGGGCGCCAGTTCGCGGGCTATTCGCCATGGCTGTCGGACTTGCTGCAAGCGGTCAGCGCCAATGGCGACGCGAACGCGGCCCCGCTCAGCGACGCCACCGGGCGCGCCGCGATCGATATCCATCAGGCGCTTCAGGGCGAAGAGCGGGGCGAAGAGGTCAGCCTGCTGTCGCGGTTGCGCGGATGGACCGCGGCGTTGATGGCGCCCCGGCCCGGAGGGCAGCCATGACGCTGATCAAGCGAAGCAGCGCCCTTGCGGGCCGCGCCGCCGCCTTTCGCGCCGACACGGCGCCGGCGCGCCGCGGTTTCGGCGATCCGCTAGCCCCGCCGCCGCAGGACGACGGGACCGGCGATGGCATCGACGACACCCGCGAGCGCTACATGCAGTTGCTCGAAGCGCGCATCGCCGAACTCGAGGCGGCGCTGCGCGATGGCGAGAGCGAACGCGAAGACGCGTCTGCCGACGCTTTCCGGCGCGGGCATGCGGAAGGGCGCGAGGAAGGCCTGGCGGCCGCGGCGACCCGCGAACAGGAACGGGTCGAGGCGGTGCAGGACGCGGTCGCCAAGGCGGTCTCGACGATCGACCGCAAGATCGACGGCGAACGCGATCTCGCCATCGATATCGCGCGCGCCGCGCTCGACCGGATCCTTGCCGATCCCGCCATGTATCATGGCCTGGTCGCGGAAACCGCCCGCCGCCATGCAGCGGCGCTCCAGCGCGGCACCATCCTCAGGCTTCGCGTGAGCCCGCTCGATTTCCCAGATGCCTCCGCGCTGGAGGTATTGCCACGGCTGAGCGGCGGCGCGGTCGTCGAGGCCGATCCGTCGATCGAGGCCGGATCCTGCATCTTCGACCTCACGCTGGGTTCGCTCGACGCGTCGATCCCGCGCCAGCTGATCGCGATCGACGAGGTGTTCGAGAAGAGCTACCGCAAGGCGGCTTCGGCATGACGCGTCATCATCCTGCACTCGACCTGCTGCGCGATGCCGAACCGGCCGTCTTTACCGGCACCATCTCGGCGGTCGGGCAAAATGGCCTCGAATCGCTGGGTCCGCTTTGCTCGGTCGGCGAATTCTGTTCGGTCGCGACCGCGAGCGGCGGCACGATATTGGCCCAGGTGGTCACCGTGGACGACCGCCGGATCCGGCTGCTGCCGCTCGCCCCCGCCGACGGCATCCGGGTCGGTGCCGACGTCGTGGCCGCATCCGAACGCAGCCGGCTGCGCGGAGGGGACGGCTTCGCCGGGCGCGCGGTCGATGCATTCGGCGAGCCGATCGACGGAAAGGGGCCCCTGGCGGCCGACCGGCAAATCTCCGCAGTCGACGGTACGCCGGGCAAGCTCGATCGCACGATCGTCGCCGAGCGCGTTTCGACCGGCATCCGGGCGGTCGATGGACTCATCCCCATCGCCAAGGGGCAACGCATCGGCATTTTTGCCGCCAGCGGCGTCGGCAAGACAACATTGGTGGAGCAGATGTCGGGCCGCGTCGATGGCGACCATGTCATACTCTGCCTGATCGGCGAACGCGGCCGCGAGGTCGAGCGATTGTGGCGGATGCACCTCGAGGGCGAGGCCGGCCATCGCTTCACGCTGGTCGCCGCCACGTCGGACGAAAGCGCGACGGCGCGGGTCCGCGCGCTCGATCAGGCGCTGGCGATTGCGGAGTGCTGGCGCGCACGGGGCCGCCATGTCGTGCTGTTCGTCGATTCGGTCACCCGGCTCGCCATGGCCTTGCGCGAAATCGGCCTCGCCGGCGGGGAGCCGCCGACGCTGCGATCCTATACGCCGAACGTCTTCGCAGCGATGCCGCACTATGTCGAACGCTGCGGCGCCGACCGCCGCGCTGGGCAGATCACGGCGATTTTTACCGTCCTCGCCGAATCCGACGATGTCGACGATCCGATCGTGGAGCTGATGAAGTCGCTGCTCGACGGCCATATCGTCCTGTCGCGGCGGCTGGCGGAGAAAGGCCATTTTCCGCCGATCGACGTCGGTGCGAGCGTAAGCCGCGTGGCCGACCAGATCATGCCCGTGGCGACGCTCGACGCCGCGCGCTGCATCCGGAAAAATGCCGCGGAATATGACGACGCGCGGCCGATGATCGAAAGCGGGATTTATCGGGCGGGGAGCAGCGCGGCGATCGATCGGGCGATCCGCCTGCAACCGCATATCGAAGACTTTCTGTGCCAAAGCGGCGATGACGTGGCCGCGCTCGATCGTACCGACGAGGCGATGCGCAGGGTTCGGGCGATGGACGAATGACGCGCCGTTCCGAACCGGCCCATTATAGCAAGCTGGCTGCATTGCAGGATCTTGTGGCGCTGGAGCGGCGGCGCGACCTCGAACGCGCCTGCGCCGAAACCGATCAGCGGACGCGCGAGGCGGCGCAGCTGGCCGAAGCGTTGGCGGCTGCCGAAGCCGGCCTTTCAGCAGTGCATGCGGCCGAGCGGCTCTGCCCCGACCGGCTGCGCTATGCCGCGGCGATCGTGGGCGACAGTGACCTCGCGCTCGGCGAGGGGCGGACAGCAGTCGCGCGCACCGCGGAAGCCGAACGGCTGGCGGGGTCGGCCTGGCTGATGGCGCGCCATCGTACTGAATGGTTCGGCGACCGCGCAAGCCAATTGGAAAAGAGAGCCATGCGCAAACGGGACGACGCCGCAGAAGCCGAAGCGCGTATGCTGCGCATGACACTCAACCCCGGGCGCGGCGCATGAAGATCGGGGGCAGCCCGCCGCCGGTGCCTGTCGCTGGTCGACCGCCCGCGCCCACGGGTGCGCGGCACGGCGCAGGTGCTTTTGTCGACATATTGCACGGCGGCCGGAACATCGGCCGCGATGCGCCTTCGATGGTGGCGAGCTTTCTGGTGGATACGGGCGCCGGCCGGTTCGAGGTGGAGACGCATGTCGGCGACGCCGCCGTGCGCTTCGACGCGCGCCCGATCGTCGCGCCTGTCACGCCGGATCCCCGACCCGATGCACCGGGGGCAGATGCAGCGGCGACCGACGCCGCGCCGCCCGCTTCGGAGCCTCCGAAGGCCGGGCTGGCCGAACTGATGCATGCCATCGTCCAGACGCTGCCCGCCTTCGACACGCGGGAAGCGCCGCCCGTGAGCACCGCGCCGAGCGAAGCACCCCCCGCCGCGCCCGGCACCCGCTCCGGGCCTGCCGCCAGGGCGGGCGCCGTCCCCGAGGGCAGGGTTGCGCCGCGGCTGATCGTCGCCGTTACCGATGGAGCGGAGGCCGCGCCGCCTGCCGCACGCCAGGCACCGCCGCCTGCCACCAATGCCCTTTCTGCCCGCGTGGCGGCGCTGCCGCGCGAAATCCTGATCGTTCTTCGCGGCATCCCGCTGGCGACCCACGAAAGCCGCGCGCTGGTCGACGAAGTCCGCCAGGCGTTGGTTCACTATCGCTTCCGCGACCGGCCGATCCGGATTCTCGGGGCAGGAGGGATGCGATGATGCAGGCAATCAATCCGGTCGGGCCGACGCCGGGAACCCCGTCCACGGCCAACAACGGTGCGGCCAATTCGCAGGCGACCGATGCCTTCGGGCTGAGCTTCGACGCTTTGCTGAGAATCGTCCTTACCCAGCTGACCTATCAGGATCCGCTGAAGCCGATGGACAATTTTCAGTTCGTATCCCAGCTCGCCCAATTTTCCCAGATTCAGCAGGGGCAGCAGCTGATCGACGGCATGAATACGCTCGTCGCCGCGCAGACCACCGGCCAGGCGGCCGGGCTACTCGGCAAACGCGTCGATTTCCAGACGCGGCAGGGCACGCTCAGCGGCGAGGTGGTGGCGGTGGCGTTCGCCAACGGCGCGGCCACGCTGACCATTGAAACCGCACAGGGACTGACGATCAGCGATCTGCCGATGGCAAGCGTCAGCCAAATTCGGGAGGCGAACTGATGTTCGGATCGATCTATATCGGGCTTAGCGGGCTGAACGCCTATTCGCGGGGGCTGCAGGCCGTCAGCAACAATGTGAGCAATATGAACACGCTCGGCTACAAGGCGAGCGACATCACCTTCGCCGACGTCTTCGGCAACCGCAATCGCGGCGGGCTCGACTATGGCACGTTCGAAAATGGCGGGCACGGCGTCACGATCAGCGAGCGGTCGATCAGTTTCAAACAGGGCGAGCTTCGGCAAACCGACCGCGACCTCGACCTTGCGATCGACGGCAACGGCTTCCTGGTGCTTCTAGACGGCGACACGACCTATTATACGCGCACGGGCAGTTTCGAGATCAGCGACGACGGATATGTCGTCCTCCAGGGGACGAACTATCGCCTCGCGACGCTCGACGGCACGGGCCGGCCGGTTGCCGTCAATATCGACGCGAGCCGCACCGACCCGCCGGTGCTGACCGACCGCATCACCTTCGCCGACAATCTGTCGCGAACCGCAACCACCTACAATATCCCCGACATCAAGGTTTATGACGCGCGCGGGACCGAGCATAAATGGTCGATCCTCTTTACGCGTCCCGAAACCGTGTTCGACACCTGGTCGGTGAAAGTGGCCGACGCGACCGGCAAGGACATCGGGACGAAAGAACTGAAATTCGTGCTCGATCAGGTGTCGCCCGATACGCAGGAATTATTGTTCGAGGACGCGGCCAGCGGCCTGTCGATCACCTTCGACTTTTCCAAGAATGTCCGCTCCTTTTCGACCGGAACCGTGTCGTCGCTGCGCGCAGCCGACGTCGCCGGTCATGCGACCGGATCGATCGCCACAGTCAAGGTGAACGAAAAGGGCGAGCTAGAAATCGCCTATACGAACGAGGAAAAGAAGCAGCTCGGCGCGATCGCAGTGGCCGATTTCCGTGACCCCCAGGCGCTCGAACAACGCAGCCGCGCCTTGTTCGTCTATACGGGGCTCGGCCAGCGCCAATTTCTGTCGGCAGAAGATTCGCGCGTCGGTACGATCAAGGGCGGGCAGCTGGAAGCGAGCAACGTCGATCTGGGCGGACAGTTCGGCGAGCTCATCCTCATCCAGCGCGGATTTCAGGCCTCTTCGCAGATCATCAGCGTGTCCAACGATATGATCCAGCAGCTGTTCGGCATCAGGGGACAAGGGTGAAGCCGGCGGTCGCCTGGCTGCCCACCGACACGCTGCGCGGTCATCGGGCGGCGCAACCCTTTGCGGCGGCGGTCGCGTCATGGGCCGAAAAATGGATATCGCAGCCGGGTTGGGGTGCCGCCGCCGCGTTCGAAACGGGCGTGCCGGACGATTGGTCGATCCTGCGCGAAGAAACGGGGTTCCGCTTGCTCGGAAAGTCCAGGGCGCTGATCGAACTCGCTTGCGCCATGCTCGGCCAGAAGCCGCGGCCTGGCGCAACCGATCTCGACCTGCGCTTCCTGCGGCGACTGGGTGGCCGTGCGATCGACGATCTGTGCCTGAGTCTGGCGACGGTCGGTTCGTCCGCCGCCTCGCAAGGCGATCCGGGCGCGCAGGCGATATGGCGACTGCCGATCGGAACACGCCAACAGAGCTGGTTCGCGGTTGCGGTCAGCGGGGCGGCGCTGGCCGAGACGGCGCGGTCGCGCTACCCGGCGGCGCGATCCCGGCCCAAGATGATATCGCCGCGCGAGGCGCTGGGCGATGTCCGCGTTCCCTTGTCGGCGCGCATCGGGACCGCGCGGCTGGCGGTCGAGCAGATCGGCACGCTCGAGGTTGGCGACCTGCTGCTGCTCGACGAAGCGGCAACCGCGCCGCTGCGGCTGACCGTCGCCGGCGAACCAAGCGAGCTTTATTTTTCGATCGGCCATGATGGCGATCGGCTGACCCTGAAAATGCAGGAAGAATGATGGCGAGGAAACAGGATGACGACGCCGCGAACGAAGCGTCGGCAGCGACAAGCGAACCCGATCGGAAACGGCTGGTCGATCATGTCGAGGTGGTGTGCGAAGCGATATTGGGCCGCGGGAGCATCACGATCGGCGAACTCGACAAGCTGGCGCCGGGCGAGACCCTCGTCCTCGACAGCTCGCCCGCCGACCCCGCCGAAATTCGCGTCAACGGCAAGGTGATCGCGCGCGGCGAGGTCGTGACGGTCGATGACCGCTTCGCGATCCGATTGACCGAGATCGGCTGACCCACGGCCCGCCCATGCTGATTTCGAACCTGACGACGATAGCGCTGGCCGCTTCGACCTATCAAAGCAGCACGCCGGCAATCCCGTGGGCGCGGATCGTCCTTGCCTTCCTCGTCTGCATCGCCTTCGCGGTCGGCGCGATCCTGTGGCTGCGCGCGCGCCAGGGATTGCCGAGCGATGCGAAGACCCTGCTCGGGCAACTCCGGCTCGCGCCGCCGGCTTCGCCGCAGGCGCTGGCGGTCGAACATCGGCTGCGCACCACCGCGACGGGACAGATCGTCATCCTGCGCTGCGGCGAGCGGCGTTATCTGATCCATCTCTGCCCGCAAGGCGCGCAGATGATCGACCGGCTGGACGATCTCCCTGCCGAAGAGGAGCCGGCGCCGTGAGGCGCGTGATCATCCTGTTCGCGCTGGGCTTCGCGCTGTACGCCGCCCCCGCCGCGATGGCAGCGACCGGCGGCGCCCCCACTCCGGGCGTCGAAACCGAGGTCACGCGCACCGCATTGTTGCTGACGCTGCTGGCCGTCATTCCGGCGCTAATCGTCAGCACCACCAGCTTTTTGCGTATCGTCATCGTGCTGGCGATGGTGCGCCACGCATTCGGGATGCCGCAAACGCCGCCCAACATCGTCCTGACCAGTCTGGCACTGTTCATGAGCCTGTTCCTGATGGGGCCGACGCTGGACCAGGTCAATCGCGATGGGCTGCAACCCTATCTCGAGGGACGCGAGGGCGCCGAACAATCGATGGAGAAGGCCGCCGCGCCGCTCAAACGGTTCATGCTCGCGCACACCCGCGAAAGCGATATCGAGATGGTCTATGTCGTCGCGCGCGAACCGCTGCCCGAGCGTCCCGACGAAATTTCGATGCTGAAGCTGATACCGGCCTTCATGCTCAACGAGCTGCGCGTCGCCTTCACGATCGGCTTCGTCGTCCTGCTGCCCTTTCTGCTCATCGATCTGGTCGTATCGAGCATTCTTTTGGCATTGGGCATGATGATGGTGCCGCCCGCGACGATATCCTTGCCGATCAAGGTGCTGATGTTCGTTCTGATCGATGGCTGGAGCCTCGTCATGCAGGGGCTTTTGGGAAGCTTTTCATGACCGCGCGCGCGGCGAGCAGGGGGGCTGGCGCTGCTCGTCGATACCGAGCGGGCGGTGGCCGCCATGTGGCGCAATCATGTCGATGCGCCTTCGCCGCAAACCCGGCAGGCACTGTTCGGCCATTATCAGTCCTATGCGCGAAGACTTGCCGCCGACCACGCCCGCCGCATGCCGAACCTCGGGTTGGATCGCGGCGACTTCGACCAGCTCGCGCTCGAAGCTCTGCTCCAGTCGATCGATCGGTTCGACCAGCGCTGGGGACGC
>JACDQN010000150.1 GCA_015657575.1 Sphingopyxis sp. | reverse complement strand
TGGTCACCGTGACTAGAATATGCGCCACGGCCTCCACTTTGCCAAGCGGCAGCGAACCCCAATCGCGATCGTCATATCAAACGAACGCATGCACGACGCGCATGGCCCGCCACCTGGAAATCGGAAGAACGCGACCGAAATCCCCTGGCTTTTTCGAAAGCCAATTGCGACCGTGCCGTTTGCTCAGTTTGAGCAGAATAGAGCCTGAAGTCGGCCGTGAGGCCGCGCTGATCGCCGTCAGGCGACGGCCGCAGGCCGCCCGTAGGGTCTTTGCGCGGCCTCCGTTTGCGGTCGTCCGCTTAGAGAACAAGCCGATCTGGATAGATCGGTGCCCGTGGGGCCTAATTTTCTAGACCCTATCTTTCGCGAGAATTTGCTGACCGTCGTCTGGGCTCGAAACGGCAATGTGCCGTCTTCGCGCTCGGCGTTGATGGCGTGGCGGCGCACCTTGCCGCCGATGATGAGCCAGGCGTTCCAGGCTTGCTGATGATCCGGATGATCGAGGGCAGATGCGGGCGCCCTTCCCTCTTCCGGAACTGCGTGCTGATCAGAAACAGCCGCTCGGCGATCCGGATCGCGTTGCGCGCCAGCGCGATGCAGACGCCGGCGCGCGCGGCGATCTCGCCGATCGTCAGCGCGCAGGTCCCGCGTCGGCCCTCGACCTCGTCGGCGATAATCCGCATCACCGCGAGCTGGCCGGTGGTGAACTTTGCCGCGATCTGCGGCGGCAGCGGTCCTGACGCCGCAAGCCGTCGCCGGCGCGCGATCGAGCGCTGGCGGTCGGGCGACTTCGGCCGGCGCTTTGGCGGGAAGATGCTGTTGCGCCCGTCTAGGGCGCGCTCGAGCGCTGCCGTGGGTGCGCGCACCACGACACGGTCCTGCCCCCTCACCTCACGCTTGCGCGTCTCGATCGCTTCGCTGAGCGATTGCGCCTGGTCCTCCGTCAGCGCGTCCGCCCCATAGGCGCTCCACAGATCCCGGGCGATCTCGTCCAGGCGCGACAACGTTCGCACCTCCCTGATCACCCTCAACATCTCGACTGCGAACATGGCCCGATCCTTCAAGGCTGGGCCGCGTCGAACCTCCCTCCAAGCTCATCCCGCGCAGGCACAAGTCCGCGATCGGACCCCATCCCCCTCGCCTGCGCAAAGGGCATAGAAATCCGTTCGCAAACCGAATGGTTTGCGTTGACAGAATGATCCGGCTGTGGGAGTTTCAAAGCCGTCCTATCGGCGTCTCCCACAGTCGTCACAAAAGGCCTTCAGCTCGCCAAAGCTGGGGCCTTTTCGCTTTTCAGGGGTCAGCGCGGCATTGGATTGCTGTCCTGAGATAGAAACGCGCACTCGATCGCGTATTCCATCGCGGCGCGACGCGATTTGAAGCGACCATCGGAAATCGCCTTGTCGATCGCGTCACGGACGCGCTCGTGAACGAAGACCGTCGTCTCGTAGAATCCCGCTTCACGCTGTCGCTTTCTCACGACAGCCATGCTGACGGTGGATGCCTTACGAAATGCAGCCAACACCAAATCACCTCACTCCACTAGTGAAGTGGTGCGTGAGTCGCGTGATTCTGGCAACCTGTTAAAAGCGTCAGGTTGACCGCCGGTCCTGACCACCGTCGTCAGCTCGATCCAGCAGTCGCTCGATGCCCTCCCAGTACGAGAGCCGCTCCAGATCGCAGAACCGAACGAAACGATTATAGACCGGCACCGGGCACTTCACGTTGAGCTGCGCACTCGGCCCGACCTCGCGCCGACGCCTGATGATCTTCTCGTGTCCTGATTCTCGGCTGTGGAAACCGTGCGCCTCTCCAACGCGATCAATCGCAGAAAGCGACGAAGCCATCAGCAGGTCCGCATCTGGCTTCACCTCTGCTATTTTCGCAGCAATCCGGTTGGCTGCGGAAAACCCAAAAGGATCTTTGTTCATCACGCCGCTTCCTTGGCACTGGTCACGATTGAAATGAGTTCGAAGGTAAGCTTCAGCGCATTTTCCTTCGCGGCCTCTAGCCCGTTCACATTGGCGGGGTCGAGCTCGTCGAGGCTGAGCTTATCAACGAACATAGCTTTGTAAGCGGACCGCTCATGAAGATGTGTCTTCAATGACGGTATCCCCGCCTCTTCAAGTGAGGAGACAATTTTTCGGTCGATTTTTGTCGCAATTGCTGCGCTTGTTCTCGTAAAAACAAGGCGGAACGGTATCTTTCGTTCAATAAGTTCTTCTTCTTCACGAATTAGACCAACAGCCCTGCCCGCCTGCCGAGCGTCCACCGCGCTCCCCTGTAATGGTATCAACACTAGAGATGCCCTTGCGATCGCCCTAGATACAAGTCGACTGGCAGTTCCTTCCAAATCGACTATCACAAATTGACAGATCTTGGAGTGCTCATGAATCACCGATATCACAGAGCTTTCCGTGACATCTCCTATTACATGGACAGTCGTTTTTGATGGACCAGCTTTCCAATCAACGATCGGGCGATTAGGGTCGCAATCAATCATCGCAACTGTAGCTCCTTGGGATGCCAAGGTGGTTCCGAGAACTAGGGACATCGTGCTTTTTCCTGCGCCGCCCTTCGGATTTGCGACAACGATCACGGGCATGGGTTCCTCCAACGAAAGAGCGACTGGAAACACGAAGCTACTAATACAAAGTAAAGCTACTATGTAGTAGCTGCGGTAGCTACCATATCAAAGCTACCATAGCTTGGCCAGCTATCCCAGTGAGAGGAGGGCAGGCGAGCATGAGGGGCGGGGCTTTGGGGCGCCCCTGATCTGGTCCTGGGCGGGTCGATCCCGCGCAGGGGCAGTCCCCGCGCGTGAATACCGCCCGAGCGCGAGGCCCGGGCAGCTAATCCGTCGATGATCTTCGGCTTGCGCAGGCGGCGGCGTTACTCAGCCGCCATTCGCATGACCTCGCCGTCGTCGGCGTCATCGTCGTCACCATCCTTTTCGTCTGCCTGATCCACAACTGGTGTCAAAAGCGGAGAGGGGAGCCAGCCCTTGCCGTCCAGTTCGCGCTCGCCGACGCGACGGCCTCTGCCTTTGGGCTGCGCTCGATGGCCCTTGGCGGCA
>JACDQN010000149.1 GCA_015657575.1 Sphingopyxis sp. | reverse complement strand
CTGGCCGTACATTCATCAGGCCCTTTTATCGAGCTCGTGGAAATGGTCCCAATTCGCCCATTCGGGGACGAGGTTCGAATTGGCGAGCAGGACGCGCGGTGCATTTTCGTGCGTTCGGAACACGCCGACGGGCTTGCCCGACTGGATCAGCAGTGTCTCGTCGCCTTCGAGCCGCTGCAGCGTCTCGACGATCCGGTCGTAGCTTTCCCAGTCGCGCGCGGCGCGGCCGATGCCGCCATAGACGACGAGTTCGTGCGGTGCCTCGGCCACGTCGGGGTGGAGGTTGTTCATCAGCATCCGCATCGGCGCTTCGGTAAGCCAGCTTTTCGTGCTGATCTCGGGGCCGGTCGCGGGGCGGATCACGCGGCTGTTGTCGAGACGGGTCATGGTCGTCCTTTCGCAAAATCGAGGATCGCGGCGATCAGCTGCTCCAGCACGGGCCGGATCGCGGGATGGGGATCGAGGGGGGAGGGCCAGTTGGCGTGGGTGATCCTATCGGGCTCGGCCATGTAGCCGCGCTGCGCCAGTTCCATCTGGATCGCGTGGATGCCGTCATCGGGGCGGCCGTAGTGGCGCGTCGTCCAGCCGCCCTTGAAGCGGCCGTTGACGACATGGCTGTGGCCGCTCGCCGCGCAGATGTTCGCGACGATGGTTTCCAGTTCGGGCGCGCAGGTCGCGCCGCCGTTGGTGCCGATATTGAACTGCGGCAACTCGCCGTCGAACAGGCGCGGGACGTGGCTGCGGATCGAATGGGCGTCGTAGAGGACGACCTTGCCGTGGAGCGCCTTCAGGCGGTCGAGTTCGTCGGTCAGCGCGTCGTGGTACGGCCTGTGATAGAGGTTCAGCCGCTGGCTGATCTCGGCTTCGTCGGGTTCGCCGAAGCGGTAGAGCGGGTCGCCGTCGAAGGTCGTCGTCGGGCACAACTCGGTCGTCGCCTGCCCGGGATAGAGCGAGGCGCCCGAGGGATCGCGGTTCATGTCGATCACGCTGCGCGAAATATCGGTCGCGATCAGCGTCGCGCCGAGGTCGGCGGCGAAGGCGTAGAGATCGGCGATCCACCAGTCGGTGTCGATCTGCGCGCGCCAAGGGGAGACGAACTGCTCGTCGAAGCCCGCAAGGTCGGTGCCGCCGTGCGGGAAGGCGATCACGAGCGGCGCGTCGCCGCGGTGGACGCGCAGCCAGTCCATCAGGCGACGCCCGGCAGGTCGGCGGGGACCGCGGCGACGAGGCTGCCTGAACGAATCATCGCGGTGGCGGCTTCCATGTCGGGGTGGAAGTGGCGGTCGTCCTCCAGCGTCGGCACTTCGGCGCGGAGATGGCTGTGCGCGGCTTCGAGCGCATCGCTCGATTGCAGCGGCGCGTGGAAATCGATCCCCTGGCACGCCGCGAGCAGTTCGATTCCGATCACCGCGCTGGCATTGTCGGCCATATCGAGCAGGCGCCGCGCGCCGTGCGCGGCCATCGACACATGATCCTCCTGATTGGCGCTGGTCGGGATCGAATCGACGCTGGCGGGGTAGGCGCGCTGCTTGTTCTCGCTGACCAGCGCCGCCGCCGTCACCTGCGGGATCATGAAGCCCGAGTTGAGCCCGGGGCGCGGCGTGAGAAAGGCGGGAAGACCCGACAGCGCCGGGTCGACGAGCATCGCGATGCGCCGCTCCGAAATCGAGCCGATCTCGCAGATGGCCATCGCGATCATGTCGGCGGCGAAGGCCACGGGCTCGGCGTGGAAATTGCCGCCCGATAGTGCCTCGTCGGTATCGGCGAAGATCAGCGGGTTGTCGGAGACGCCATTCGCCTCGATGGCGAGCGTCGTTCCCGCCTGCCGCAGCAGGTCGAGCGCCGCGCCCATCACCTGTGGCTGGCAGCGGAGGCAATAGGGATCCTGCACGCGCGGATCGTCGATGGCGTGCGAGGCGCGGATCGCCGATCCCGCCATCAGCCCGCGCAGCGCATCGCCGACCTCGCGCTGGCCCGCATGGCCGCGCAGCGCATGGATACGCGCATCGAACGGCGCGTCGGAGCCTTTCGCTGCTTCGGTGGAGAGCGCGCCGGTGATCAGCGCCGAGCGGAAGACGGTTTCGGCACGGAACAGGCCCGCGAGCGCGTTGGCTGTCGAGAATTGCGTGCCGTTGAGGAGGGCGAGGCCTTCTTTGGGGCCGAGGTCGAGCGGGACGAGGCCAGCTTGCTTCAACGCATCGGCGGCGGGCAGCGTCTTGCCGCCGACCTCGATCGCGCCGACGCCGATCATCGCGGCGGCCATATGCGATAGCGGGGCCAGATCGCCGCTCGCGCCGACCGAGCCCTGCGACGGGACGACGGGGGTCAGTCCCTTCGCCAGCATCGCTTCGAGCATCGCGACGGTCTCGCGTTTCACGCCCGACGCGCCCATGCCGAAGCTCGCGAGCTTTAGCGCCATCATCAGGCGGACGATCTTTGCCGGCGACGGGGCGCCGGTGCCGGCGGCATGGCTGAGCACGATGTTACGCTGGAGCGTTGCCAGATCGTCGTCGACGATGCGCACGCTCGCAAGCTTTCCGAAGCCGGTGTTGATGCCATAGACGGGTGCCCCCTTGGCGACGATCCGCGCGACCGCAGCAGCGCTCGCATCGATCGCGGTCCAGGCATCGGGGCTTAGCTCGGCGCTGGCGCCCTCATAGATTTCGCGCCAGTCGGCGAGCGTCATGTGCCCGGGCTCGATGATCATTGTCCGTCCTTGATGCGTAGATGAAGCGGGTTGAAGCCGATGCGGTAGACCAGCTCGGCGGGGTCGGTGACGTCCCAGATCGCGAGGTCGCAGGTCTTGCCGGCTTCGAGCGTGCCGATCTCGGCGGACAGGCCGAGCGCGGCGGCGGCGTT
>JACDQN010000148.1 GCA_015657575.1 Sphingopyxis sp. | reverse complement strand
TGCGAGTTTGCTCGCTAGTCGCAGCGGGGGTGGGCACCTGAAACGATGCTGACCCCGCCCCCAACCCCTCCCCGCCTGCGGGAGGGGAGATCTTACCCACTCCGCAATAGCGGCACCGCCGCGTCGCGCTCGAACAGATAGAGGCAGAGCCGCACCGCCTCGGCGCGCGCGCCCTCCATGCCGCCGTCGCGCTCGACGAACAGCCGCGCGTCGTCGTGCGCCACCGGCAGCAGCCGCACCAGCTGCTCGGGCGTCGCGACGCGATAGTCGGCATCGCCCGATTGCTTGAGCCCCAGCAGTTCGCCGCCGCCGCGCAGTTCCAAATCCCTCTCGGCGACCACGAAGCCATCGTTCGTGTCGCGCATCAGCGCCAGCCGCTCGCGCGCGGTTTCGGAGAGGTTCTGCGAGCGGAGCAACAGGCACACCGACTTCGCCGCGCCGCGCCCGACGCGGCCGCGCAGCTGATGCAGCTGCGCCAGCCCGAAATTCTCGGCATGTTCGACGATCATCAGGCTGGCGGCGGGGACATCGACGCCGACCTCGATCACCGTCGTCGCAACGAGGACGCCGATCTCGCCCGCCTGAAAGCGCGCCATGACGTCATCCTTCTCGGGCCCCTTCATCCGCCCGTGGACCAGTCCGACGCGCGCATCGCCCAGCCGCGCGCGGAGCAGCGCCGCGCGATCTTCGGCCGCCGCCAACTCGCTGCCTTCGCTTTCGGCCACCAGCGGGCACACCCAATAGGCCTGCGCGCCCGTCGCGAGGTGCCGGTCGAGCGAGCCCACCACATCGTCGAGCCGGTCGAGCGAGATCACGCGCGTGTCGACCGGCGTGCGACCCGGCGGCATCTCGTCGAGCCGCGACACGTCCATCTCGCCATGATTGGCGAGCAACAGCGTGCGCGGGATCGGGGTCGCGGTCATCACCAGCAGGTGCGGCGGGCGCTGGCCCTTCGCAGTCAGCATCAGCCGCTGCGCGACGCCGAAGCGATGCTGTTCGTCGACGACGACGAGCGACAAATCCTTGTAGGTCACCGCCTGCTGAAAGATCGCATGCGTCCCGACGAGAATGTCGATGCTGCCGTCGGCGAGCCCCATCAGCGTCGATTCGCGCCCCTTCCCCTTGTCGCGCCCGGTCAGGATCGCGAGGTTCACCGGCAACCCGCCGAGCATGCGCTGCAAGGTCGCATAATGCTGGCGCGCGAGGATTTCGGTCGGCGCGAGCAGCGCCGCCTGCGTGCCCGCCTCGACCGCGGTCAGCATTGCGCGCAGCGCGACGAGCGTCTTGCCCGACCCGACATCGCCCTGCAGCATGCGCAGCATCGGCGTGTCCTGCGCCATGTCACCCGCAATCTCGCGCCCGACGCGTTCCTGCGCCCCGGTCAGCCCGAACGGCAGTTGCAGCGCATCGGTCAGGCGGCCATCGCCTGCGATCGCCCGCCCCTTGCGGTTGCGTAGCCCCTGCCGGATCAGCATCAGCGCGACCTGGCTCGCGAAAATCTCGTCATAGGCCAGGCGGTCGCGCGCCGCTTCGTCGCGCGGGCTGGCGTGCGCGCGCTCCACAGCCTCGCGCCACGCCGGCCAGCCGCGGCTCGCGAGCAAAGGTGCGTCGATCCATTCGGCCAGATCGGGCCGCCGTTCGAGCGCCACCGCGCCGAGCTGCGACAGCCGGGCGTTGGTCAGCCCTTCGGTCAGCGGATAGACGGGCTCGTGGACCGCGATCCCCGCCTCGTCGCCCGGCTCGGCGACATGGTCGGGATGGACGATCTGGCGCGTATCGCCATAAAGGTCGAGCCGCCCCGACACGCGGCGCTTTTCACCGAGCGGAAACAGCTTGCGCGCCAGCCCCGAGGTGCGCCCGAAATAGACGACCCGCACATGATCGCCCGCGCCGTCGAACGCCTCGACCCCGAAGGGCGCGCGTGGGGACGGCCGGGGCGATAATCCTGAGCGGTCAGTTCGACGATGATCGTCTGCCCCGCCTGTGCCTGATCGAGCCGGTCGACGGACGCGCGAGATCAGCCCCGTCGGCAGATGAAAAAGCACATCGACCACGCGCTCCAGCCCGAGCCGCGTCAGCGGCTTGGCGAGCTGCGGCCCCACCCCTTTCAGGTCGGTGAGCGCAGCGAACAACGGATTCAGGATTTCAGGTCGCATGGGACTCGATCAATCCTGCCGCCACCTGCGTGATGTTTCTCGGCCGGATTTTTTCCGGAAGGTCACAAAGGTCACACTACACCCCCCTTCTGTTGGCCCTCTTCGGCAAGCGTCGAACCGAGTACGGCAGAAGCGGCAATGGACAAGAAAATCATGGGGGTCATCCGGCGACGCTATCCCGCAGCGACAATGTAGGACAGCGAAAAATCGAGGCGATTTCGTCACGCCGCACCGGTGAGATCCCGGCCTTCGCCGGGATGACGAATTGAGAGACGGGCTTCTCTTGATACCTCACCCAAGCCGTATAAAAGGCCCGCCATGCAAGACCGCCTGAAACGCCTGAAATTCCGTGCCTGGCATCGCGGCACGCGCGAGGCCGACTATATGATCGGCGGCTTCTTCGACCATTATTGCGGCGAGTGGGGCGAAGAGGAACTGAGCTGGTAC
>JACDQN010000147.1 GCA_015657575.1 Sphingopyxis sp. | reverse complement strand
GTCGAGCTGGTGCTGCATCGACGCCGAAACGCTGCGCCCCGCGCGCCTCGCGAGCGACGTCGTCGCCCGCTTCTTCCCCGGCGAGAAGCCCTAACCACCTCCCGCCCGATTCGGCGCGCCGTCCTCATCATCCCATGACGAAGGCGTTGAGCTTGTTGCCGTCGGGATCGCGGAAATAGCCGGCATAAAAGCCCTCGCCGCGCGGTCCCGGGGGACCTTCGCACGTGCCGCCATTTGCAAGCGCGATGTCGTAGAGGCGGTGCACCTGGTCCTTGTCCTTCGCCTCGAGCGCGACCATCACGCCATTGCCGACCGTCGCCTCGTTGCCGTCGAACGGCTTGGTCAAACCGATACCCGCGCCGCCGCCCGGCTTGCCCCAGGCGATGAAGCTTTCATATTCCATCATCCGCGGCGTCTCGAGTTCGGCAGCGATCGCGTCGTAAAAGACCGCAGCCTTGGCGATATCCCTCGTTCCCAGCGTCACATAACCAATCATCGTCCATCTCCCGACTCGTCGTTATGAGAACATAATATGAACAACGCGTGGAGCGCGCAAACGAAAAGGGCGCCGGACCAACGGTCGCGGCGCCCCTCGATCGCGGCCCGGAGGCCGCCGCTTATTTGATGCGCACCGCGACGAATGCCGACGGACCACCGCGCCGCAGGATTTCGAGCAGCACCGCATCGCGGCCCGCCTTCTTGGCATCGGCGACGGCCTTGGCCAGCGCCTCGCTCGTCGCGACGGGCACCCGGTTCGCGCTCAGGATCACGTCGCCGCGGCGCAGACCCTTGCGGCCCGCGTCGCTGTTCGCCGACGCGGCTCCGACGACGAGGCCCTTCGTGCCGGCATCGACCCCCACCGCGCGCGCGATGTCGGGGGTGACGACCTGCACCGACAGGCCGAGTTCCTGTTGGATCGCCTTGTCGGCGGCACCGGTCGGATCCTCTGGAACCGCCTGATCCTCTTCGGGGTCGAAGTTGGTGCCGGCGAGCTCTTCCTCGGGCGGACGCGTGCCGACGACGGCATAGAGCGTCATCGTCTTGCCGTCGCGGATCACCTCGAGCGGGATGCGCGTGCCGGGCTTGGTGTTCGACACGATATAGGAGAGCGTCTGCTGCGGCGTAACATCCTTGCCGTTGACCTTGGTCACGACGTCGCCGCGCTTCAGGCCCGCCTTCGCGGCCGCCTGATTGTCCTCGACACGCTGGACGAATTCGCCGCGGTCCTTGGGCAGGCCGAGCGCCGCCGCCAGATCCTCGTCGACCGGCGCGATGCCAATGCCCAGATAGCCGCGCTGGACCTTTTCGCCCGCGCGCAGCGCATCGATCACCGGGATCGCCGCGTCGGCCGGGATCGCGAAGTTGACGCCGATGTTCGCGCCGACGGGCGAGATCAGCATATTGTTGATGCCGACGACATTGCCGTTGAGGTCGAACAACGGCCCGCCCGAGTTGCCGCGGTTGATCGCGGTATCGGTCTGGATATAGCGGTCATAGGCCGTCCCCGTGCCGATATTGCGCTGCACCGCCGAGATGATGCCCGCGGTGACCGTCGAGCCGAGACCGAGCGGATTGCCGATCGCGATCACCCAGTCGCCGACGCGCGCGGTGCTGCTGTCGGCGAATTTCACGAAGGGAAGCCCGGTCGCGTCGATCTTGAGCAGCGCGAGGTCCGATGCGGTGTCGCGGCCGACGATCGTCGCCTTATATTCCCTCTGGTTGGTCAGCGTCACCGTGACCTGATTGACCGCCTCGCCGCGCGGGCCGCCCGAAATCACGTGATTGTTGGTGACGATATAGCCGTCGCTGGAGATCAGAAAGCCCGAGCCGCCGCCCTGCTGTTCCTGCGTGATCGGCTCGCGCGTGCCGGCGAAGGGATTGAGCCGGACGCCCAGCGTGACCTCCTGCTTGGTCGAGATGTTGACCACCGCGGGCTGCAGCTGCTCGACGAGATCGGCGAAGCTTTCGGGCGCGCCCGAACGCGGCACGACCTTGGCGATTTCGCTCTTTTCATTCTGCGCAACCTGGGCGCCGACGGGCGACTGGGTGACCAGCGCGAGTGCGGTGCCACTGACCAGCAAGGCCGAAGTGATGCCATAAACATAACGCACGATCGCAAATCCTCTTCTGTACTCGAAAACTCTTCAGACCCCGGCGGCGGTTATCTGCGGTGCAGAGGCTGAACGCCATTTGAACATGAACGGCGCTTGCACGCCCTGTTCATATGGCGCTTCAACCTGCGGCGCGCCGATCAGTTGCCCCGGAAACGACGCAGATAGTCATTGTCGGGCGACAGGATGATCGAGGTGCCGCCCTGGTTGTTCTGACCCAGGAAGGTCGCCTCATAGCTCCGCATCGCGCGATAGAAGTCATAGAAGTCGGGATCCTTGCCAAAGCTGTCGGCATAGATGCGCGCGGCTTCGCCATCGGCGTTACCGCGGATGATCTGCGCTTCCTTCTGCCCCTCGGCACGGATCGCGGTCGCGACCTGCTGGCGCGCGGTGCGCATGCGGTTGAACGCCAGTTGCAGCGTCTCGCCCTCGGGCAGATCGGCGCGCTTGATCCGGACGTCGATCACTCGGCGCCATATTTCTGCGCCTCGCGATTGAGCGCGATCTGGATATTGTCCATCACCGCGCCACGTTCGGGCGACAGCAGGGTTACGAAGGGCCGCTTGCCCAGCTCGTTGCGCAACGACGAACCGAGGATCGTCGCGAGCTGCTGCTGCAACCGCTCTTCGGTGCGGATCGCGGTGTACATGCGCACCGGGTTGGTGATGCGGAAGCGCGCGAAGGCATCGACCTGCAGCCGCTGCTGGTCGGTCGACAGCACCTGCTGGCGCTCCATGTTGATGCCGAGTACGCGCTTGTCGATATATTGGATGCTTTCCAGGAAGGGCATGCGCACGACGAGACCCGCGCCCGAACGGCCGAAATCCTCGCCATTCTTGTAGCGGTTCACGGTGCGCTCGATCTCGCCGAAGCGCAGGATCAGCGCCTGCTTGTCCTCGGGGACGATCGCCAGCGTCTGTTGCAGCACGACGAGCAAGGCGACGACCGCGACGAGCAGGCGCAGCGGGTGACGAAAAAGCGTGTCGAACATCACTGGCCTCCCTTCGTGGCGGCTTCGGGCGCGGGCGGGGCCACGCGGCGCTGAACTTCGTTGAGCGGCAGATAGGGGGTCACCCCGCGCGCCTCGACGATCGTCTTGTCGACGTTCGACAGCACGCGCTCCATCGTCTCATAATAGAGACGCTGGCGCGTCACCTGCGGCGACAGCTTGTACTGCTCGTAGATCTTGTCGAACGCCGCCGTTTCGCCGCGCGCCCCTTCGAGAACCTGCGCTTCATAGGCGCGCGCCTCGTTGATCGCCGATTCGCGCTGCTGCTGCGCTGCGGTCACCGCCTTGAACGCCTCGTCGACCTCGCTCGGCGGGTCGGCCTGGCGGATCGCGATGCCCTGGATCGCGACACCCGCGCGATATTCGTTGAGCAGGTCCTGCATGCGCGCCTGCACCTGCCGCTCGATCTCGACGCGGCCGGGGCCGATCGCCTGGACGAGGTCGAAATTCGCAACGGTCGCGCGCATCGAGCTTTCGGCGACCTCGCGGATCGTCCCTTCGGGGTCGGCGAGCTGGAAGAAGAAAAGCTCGGGATCGCGCACCGACCAGCGGACCTCATAGGCAAGGTCGACGAGGCTCTGGTCGCGCGTCAGTACGAAATTCTCGTCGGTCGCGTTGGGCGAACCGATCGCCATGGTGCGGATCGCGCGGACGTCTTCGGTGCGCATCCGCTCGATCGGCGCCGGCCAGGTGAATTTCACGCCGGGTCCAACGGTGCGCGAATAGCTGCCAAGCTGCGTGATCACGCCTTCCTTTTCGGGCGGCACGACATGGAAGGAGGAAAAGACCACCCAGAGTGCGACGACACCGATAATCGCCCATTTCCACACCTTCGCCGAATCCGCGAAGTTGAATCCGCCGCCGCTGCCGCCGCCCGAACCGCCGCCGCCGAAACCGCCGCGTCCCTTGCGCAGCAGTTCGTCGAGCGCCGACGGGCCGCGCGGCTTGCGCCCGCGCTGGATGTCGACGGGGTCGGGCGTGACCCACGGATTGCGCGGCCCCGGCTTCTTGCCGTCGCCGCCGTCGCCATCGCCGTCCTTCGGACCGCTGCCCCACGGGCTGTTCGCCATCAGGCTGATCTGGTGGAAAAATTGCCGCAATCCCCTCGGAGTGCGGCGTCCCAAGCTGCCTTCATTTTCGTTGCTCATCCTGCTTTTATAGGGGCGACGCGCGCGATTAACAGGGGGGCAAGCGAAAATGGCTGGCAATTGCACCGGGCTTGCCTATCTGCGCGGGACATGACCGATATCTCCCGCCTGACCGATCGTGCCGCCGAACTCACCGACGGCCGCACCTCGGGCCTTCGTTTCCTCGACGACAAGGGGACGCTCGCGATCGTCCTCGACGTCACCGGCCTCGGGACCGAAGATCGCAAACCGCTCGAGGACAAGCTTCGCACCGGACTGCTCGCCGAAACCGGCGTCGCCGAAGTGCGCGTTGCGATGACTGCCGAGAAAAAATCCATGACGATCATCGCGGTGGGCAGCGGCAAGGGCGGTGTCGGAAAATCGACGCTTGCCGCCAATCTCGCCGTTGCGCTGCGCCGGCTGGGCGTGAAGGTCGGGCTGGTCGATGCCGACATCTACGGCCCGTCGCAGCCGCGCCTGATGGACAGCGAGAATGTGAAGCCCGAAGCGCGCGGATCGAAGCTTGCTCCGGTCGAGAGCGCTTATGGTGTGCCGATGCTCTCGACCGGGCAGATCGCAGCACCCGGACAAGCGATCGCGTGGCGCGGCCCGATGGCGGGGCGCGCGCTCGAACAGCTCGTCGATGCCAGCTGGGGCGATATCGACACGCTGGTCGTCGACCTTCCCCCCGGCACCGGCGACGTCCAGCTGACGATGATCCAGAAGCACAAGCCGGCGGGCGCCGTCATCGTCTCGACCCCGCAGGATCTGGCGCTGATGGACGCGACGCGCGCGATCAGCCTGTTCGAACAGGCGGAGGTGCCGATCATCGGGCTGGTCGAAAATATGGCGGGCTATGCCTGCCCGCATTGCGGCGAGGTCAGCGACCCGTTTGGCAGCGGCGGCGCCGAAGCCGCGGCGAAGGTGATGGGGCTCGACTTCCTCGGCCGCGTGCCGCTGTCGATGGGCATCCGTCTTGCCAGCGATGGCGGCGTCCCGCCCGCGGCGGGAACCGATCCCGCCGGTGAACCATTTCACGCGATAGCGGCCAGGGTCGCCGCATGGCTCGACGCACGAAAGGGCAAATGATGGCGATCAACGACGAGAGTGAAATCCGCGACCTGCTCGGGCAAAAGCGCCGCATCGCGGTCGTAGGCGCCTCGCCCAACCCGGCGCGTCCGTCGAACGGCGTGCTCGCCTTCCTCGTCGATCAGGGCCATGACGTGATCGCAGTGAACCCCGGCCACGCCGGCAAGACCATCCACGGCGCCCCCGTCGTCGCGACGCTCGCCGATGTCGAGCCGCCCGCCGAGCTCGTCGACATCTTCCGCAACAGCGCCGACGCCGGCGCGGCGGTCGACGAGGCGATCGTCCATGGCGCGCAGGCGGTGTGGATGCAGATCGGCGTGATCGACGAAGCCGCGGCGAAGCGCGCCGAGGCGGCGGGACTCACCGTCGTGATGGATCGTTGCCCCAAGATCGAGGTTCCGCGGCTCGGGCTGCTCAAATGAGGGGCGCGCTGACGCTCCTCGCCGCGACGACGCTGGCGGGCTGTGCTACGACGCCGACGCCCTCCAGCCCACAGGACGCGTTCTTCGCCGCGCTTAAGGCGCGCTGCGGTCAGGCCTTTGCCGGAAAGATCGAGACGAACCAGGCTGCCGACGCGGATATGCAGGGCAAGGCCATGGTGATGCATATCCGCAGCTGTTCGCCCGATCGCATCGAGATCCCCTTCCATATCGACGGCCTCGGCCCCGACGGCGGCTGGGACCGCTCGCGAACCTGGATCATCACGCGAACCGCCACGGGCCTCCGCCTCAAGCACGATCATCGCCACGCCGACGGCAGCAAGGACGAGGTCACGATGTACGGCGGCGACACCTCGAACGCCGGCACCGCCACTCGACAGGAATTTCCGGTCGACGCCGAATCGATCGCGATGTTCAAGGCGACCGGCCGCGGCGTGTCGGTGACCAATATCTGGGCGGTCGAAACGACGGACGCGGGCTTCGCCTATGAGCTGCGCCGTGAGGGCCGTCATTTCCGGGTTGCCTTCGACTATGCCCGCCCGGTCGCCCCGCCACCCGCACCCTGGGGCTGGTAGGCTTGAATCATCATCCGGCCATGTTACCATGTAACATGGAATAGGTCGGGAGAATGACGATGCGTACCAAGGCTTTCCTGCTGCTTCCCCTGTCGGCGCTCGCCGCCTGCGGCGAGAAGGCGCCCGATCCGCGCGGGGTCGGCCATGACGAAACCTTGCTGTCGGTATCGGCGACCGGCCGTTCCGAAACGCGCCCCGACGAGGCCCGCTTCACCGCGGGGGTCAGCACGATCGCGGCGTCGGCAGCCGAAGCGACGCAGCGCAACAATGCGACGATGGCGAAGGTGACCGAGGCGCTCGCCGCATTCGGGGTCGCGGCCAAGGATCTTCAGACGCGCCAGCTGACCGTCAACCGCATCGACTGGGGCGCGAACAAGGGCAAATATGAAGCGGTGAACCAAGTCGAGGTGCGCATGCGCGCGGTCGACAAGGCAGGCGAGGCCGTCGCCGCCACCACACAGGCAGGCGCCAATGTCCTGTCGGGACCGACACTGCGCGTGTCCGATCAGGAGGCGGCGACCAAATCGGCCTATGCCGCCGCCTATCGCGCCGCCCGCGCCCGCGCCGAAGCCTATGCCGGTGCCGCAGGGCTCAAGATCGACCGCGTGCTGACGATCCGCGATGGCGGCGACAGCGGCCCGCCGATGCCTTATGCTGATGGCGTCGTGTATGAAGCCGCCGCGCAATCGGTGAATGCCGCGCCGCCCTTCAATCCGGGCGTCAGCGAATCGCAGGTGTCGGTCCGCGTCGATTTCGCGCTGTCCGAATAATCATTTCCTTTGCGCCGATTCGCGCCGCTGACTATCAGCGGCGGCGATGAGCGGGATCCGCGACACTGTGGGGAAAGACAAAAGGCGCCTGCCGCATGTCAGTCGGCGCTCCCTCCTCGTCGGCGCGACCGCCGCGGGCGGTCTCGCGGTCGCCTGGACGCTCTGGCCGCGCGAATATCGGCCCAACCTGACCGCCGCGCCCGACGAACATATCTTCAACGCGTTCCTCAAGATCGGCGACGACGGCCACATCAGCGCCATCGTGCCGCAGTGTGAGATGGGTCAGGGCGTCACGACGCTCTTGCCGCAGATCATGGCCGACGAACTCGGGGCCGACTGGCGCACAATCGCGGTCGAGACGGCACCGATCAGCCCGCTTTATACCAACACGCTGCTGGTCGACGAGGACAGCGCCACCTTCACGCCGCGCAGCTTCGTCCCCGACTTCGTCGCCGATGTGCGCAGCTGGGCGCGCCGCGAATGGGCGGTGCGCCATGCGGTGATGCTGACGGCCAATTCGTCGTCGGTGCGCATGTTCGAGGGGCCGTGCCGCGAAGCGGCGGCGCAGGCGCGCGCGCTGTTGATGATGGCCGCGGCGCGGCGCTGGGACGTCGATTGGGAAAGCTGCGACACACAGGACGGATTTGTCGTCCACGGCAAGAAGAGGTTGCGCTTCGCCGACGTCGCGGCGGCCGCGGCGCTGCTTGAGCCGCCCGCCGAGCCGGTGTTCCGATCGAACAGCACCGATCCGCTCTATGGCAAGGATCTGATCCGGATCGACCTGCCCGCCAAGATCGACGGCTCGGCGAATTTCGCGGGCGACATCCGTCTGCCCGACATGGTGTTTGCAGCGATCCGGCAGGGCCCGCTCGGCGCAACGACGCTCAAAAGCATCGATCGCAAGCGCGGCATGGCTTCGCCCGGTCTGCTCCACGTCGTCACCCACGAACGCTGGGTCGCGACCGTCGCGCGCAACTGGTGGGCGGCGAACCGCGCGCTCGATCGTTTCGCGCCGCGCTTCGAAACCGACGGGCCGCCGATTTCGAGCGATCGCATCAACAAACAGCTGAAAGCGGCGCTGAAGGCCGGCGGCTATCGCATTGCCAGAAGCGGCGACGTCACCGGGGCGATGGAGGGGCGCCGGCGCGTATCGGTCGAATATCTGGTCGCGCCCGCACTGCACGCGCCCATCGAAACACGCACCGCAACCGCGGCGCCCGATCAGGGGGGCTTGCGCGTCTGGGTCGCGACGCAGGCGCCTGCGCAGTGCCGCAGCGCGATCGCGCGCGCGACGGGGCTCGCCGACAACGCGGTCACTTTGTTTCCTATGATGGCGGGCGGCTCGTTCGACGCCTGCCTCGATCACAGCGTCGCGGTGCAGGCGGCGATCATCGCGCGCGAGATCGATCGCCCGGTGCAGCTTGCCTGGTCGCGTGCCGAGGAAATCATGCGCGTGCCGCCGCGCGCGCCGGCGCGCGCGCGCATGACCGCGACGCTCAACGCCGCGGGCGGCATCGACGCGCTGGTCAGCCGCATCGCAGTCCCCTCGACCAACCATGAAGTTCGCGACCGGCTGTTCGACAATAGTCCCGCCGACGTCGCGCAGCGCAGTTCCGTCGGGAGACCCGACGCGGCAGCGGTTGACGGCGCCAATGGCCCATATTCCTTTCCCCACAGCGCCGTCGACCACTGCCCCGCCGATATCGGCCTGCCGACCGCGCGCTGGCGCGGCAATTCTGACAGCTACACCGCCTTCTTCACCGAATGCTTCATCGACGAGATGGCGACGAGCGCCGGGTCCGACGCGCTATCTTATCGCATGGCGATGCTCGGCGACGCGCCGCTGCTCGCGCGCTGCCTGCTCACCGCGACCAGCCTCGGCGGCTGGGAGGGCGGGCTGTCGGGCACCGCGCAGGGGCTCGCCTGCCACTCGATGCGCGGCAGCCATATCGCGCTGATGGCGACCGCACGGCAGAGCGAGCGCGGATTGCAGGTCGAACAGCTCGTCGCGGTCGTCGATGCGGGGCGCCTCGTCAATCCGGCGGTGGCGCGGCAGCAGGTCGAGGGCGGGCTAATCTTCGGTCTCGCCGCCGCGGTCGGTGCGACGACCGATTATGAGGACGGGCTCGCGACCGCGCGCAAGCTTGGCCAGCTCGGCCTGCCACGCCTCGCGCAAAGCCCCAAAATCCTTATTGAATTCGTCGAGAGCGACCGCGACCCCGGCGGGCTGGGCGAGATCGGTGTGCCCGTCGTCGCGCCCGCGATCGCCAATGCGATGTTCGCCGCGACGGGCCGGCGCATCCGCCGTATTCCCCTTTCGGCGCAGCCGATATGATGCCGCCCGCCGACCATCCGGCGATCGCGGCGCCGCGCATCGGTCTGCTGCTCGTCAATCTCGGTACGCCCGACGCGCCCGACGCGCCGTCGGTGCGGCGCTATCTGGCGGAATTCCTGTCGGATCGCCGCGTCGTCGAAATCCCGCAATGGCTGTGGCAGCCGATCCTGCGCGGGATCATCCTGAACACCCGCCCCAAAAAATCGGCGCATGCCTATTCGCAGGTGTGGACCAAGGAAGGGTCGCCGCTTGCCGCTATCACGCGCGCCCAGACCGCAGCGCTGCAGTCTGCAATGGGCAGCGAGGTGCTGGTCTCCCATGCAATGCGTTACGGCCAACCCGCAATCGGGCCTGCGATCGACGCGCTGGTCGCCGCGGGCGCACAGCGCATCCTGATCGCGCCGCTCTACCCGCAATATTGCGCGGCGACGACGGCGACCGTCGTCGATTTGGTGGGCACGCATCTGGCAAAGCTGCGCTGGCAACCCGCGGTGCGCTACCTGCCGCCCTATCATGACGATCCCACCTATATCGATGCGCTGAAGGCCTCGATCGAAGCCGGGCTCGCCGCGCTCGATTTCGTGCCCGACACGCTGATCGCCAGCTTTCACGGCATGCCCGAGCGGACGCTGCATCTCGGCGACCCCTATCATTGCCAATGCCGCAAGACCGCACGGTTGCTCGGTGAAGCACTGGGACGGCCGGTCGAGGTCGCTTTCCAGTCGCGCTTCGGCCGCGCCAGATGGCTCGAACCCGCAACCGACGCAACGCTCGCGCGGTGCGGCCGCGAGGGCAAAAAGGTCGCGATCTTCGCCCCCGGATTCGCCGCCGACTGTCTCGAAACGCTCGAAGAGCTGGCGATCCGCGGCAAGGAACAGTTCGAAGGAGCAGGCGGCAGGCATTTCGCCTATCTTTCCTGCCTCAACGACGGCGCTCCGGGCATGGCCATGCTGCAGGGCCTCATGCGCCGCGAGCTCGCCGGCTGGCTCTGAAATTTCCGTCGCTTACCTCCTGTTTAGGTCCTTGCCCTAGACTCGCCGCGATATGGAACCCGAGCCGGTTCGG
>JACDQN010000017.1 GCA_015657575.1 Sphingopyxis sp. | reverse complement strand
TTGTTCTCGGCCTTGCCGGTCGAGATCTTGGCGTGCGTGCCCGCGTCGACGTCGGGATTGACGCG
The DNA here is from genome assembly GCA_015657575.1 of Sphingopyxis sp. GTDB lineage: Bacteria > Pseudomonadota > Alphaproteobacteria > Sphingomonadales > Sphingomonadaceae > Sphingopyxis. The sequence goes on along the minus strand of JACDQN010000017.1, from coordinate 4,045 downwards.
CAGCACCGCGGGCGCGGTCATTTCCTTCGCGAGCGCGATCTGTGACAGCGCGACGCCTTCCGGTTCATGCTCGATGTTGAATTGCCCGATGCCGCGGTCGAGACCCAGCGCCAGCTCGGCGCGCGTCTTGCCGACGCCCGAAAAGACGATGTCTTCGGGCGCCATCCCCGCCGCGATCGCGCGCTCGAGCTCGCCGCCCGACACGACGTCGGCGCCATAGCCCTGCCGCGCGAGGACGCGCAGCACGCCGAGGTTGGGGTTGCACTTGATCGCGAAGGCGAGGTGCTTCCTGGGCACATCCTTCAGCCCGTCGGCGAAGGCCTGGGCATGGCGCTCGAGCGTCGCGCGCGAATAGACATAGACGGGGGTGCCGATTTCCTCGGCGATGCGGGGCAACGGAATGTCTTCGGCGTGCATCACGCCGTCACGAATTTCAAAATGGTTCATCGAAGGAAGTCCTGATCATCTTTCCCCGTTCGCATCGAGCGAAGTCGAGAGGCCCCTATGGACGGCGCTACGCCGATGGGTGTCTCGACTTCGCTCGACACGAACGGACTAGGTAAGCTCGATTTCGATCAGCCCGGAGGCGGCAGATCGAAATCGTCGGGTTCGCGTTGCTCGGATCGTTTGAGAAGTTCGTCGCTGCGCGCCGGCTTGGCCTGCGCGTCGGGCGTCGTAAGCTCCTCCGTCGTCGGGGCGCGCTTGGCGCCCACGGGAATGGCCGGGGCGGGTTCGCCCGCCGGCGGCTTCAGATCTTCCTTGGCGCCGCACGCGCCGAGAAGCGCGGCAGCGGCAAGAGTCGCGATGATGAGGCGGCTGTTCGCCATCAATCCTGTCCTTCTAACGCGGCGCGCGCCGCGGCAATGGCCTGCCTTACCCGTTCGGGCGCCGTGCCGCCATAGCTGACGCGGCTGGCGACCGACGCCTCGACGGTCAGCGCGGCGAGCACGTCGGGCGTCACCGCCGCGTGGATCGCCGCAGCATCGGCGGCGGGCAGCGCCGACAGCTCGATGCCCAGTTCCTCGGCGCGCTTGACGCAGGCGCCGACGACATGATGCGCCTCGCGGAACGGCAGCCCGTTCTCGCGCACCAGCCAGTCGGCAAGGTCGGTCGCGGTCGAATAGCCCGAGGCGGCGAGCGCGCGCATCCGGTCGGTACGAAAGGCCAGCGTTTCGACCATGCCGGTCATCGCGGCGAGCGACAGCGCGAGCGCATCGAAGGCGCCGAAGACGGTTTCCTTGTCGTCCTGCAGATCCTTCGAATAGGTGAGCGGCAGGCCCTTCACGATCACCGCCAGCCGCTGGAACGCGCCGAGCAACATCCCAGCGCGGCCGCGCACCAGTTCGGCGGCGTCGGGGTTGCGCTTTTGCGGCATGATCGAGCTGCCCGTCGACCAGGCATCGGGCAGGCTGATGAAACCGAAGGGCTGGCTCGCCCAGATCACGATTTCCTCCGCGAGGCGCGAGAGGTGGATCGCGGCGATCGACGCCGAGGCGCAGAATTCGAGCGCGAAGTCGCGGTCGGACACCGCATCGATGCTGTTCGCCATCGGGCGGTCGAAACCAAGCGCCGCGGCGGTCGCATGGCGGTCGAGCGGAAAGCTGGTGCCCGCGAGCGCGGCGGCACCGAGTGGCGATTCATTGAGCCGGCGGCGCGCATCGGAAAAGCGCGAGCGGTCGCGCGCGAACATCTCGACATAGGCGAGCAGGTGATGACCGAGCGTCACCGGCTGCGCGACCTGCAGATGCGTGAAGCCCGGCATGATGCTGTCGGCATGTTCCTCGGCGCGCGTCAGCAACGCGGTCTGGATCGCGGCGAGCCCGGCGTCGATCCGTTCGCAGGCGGTGCGCGTCCACAGGCGGAAATCGGTCGCGACCTGATCGTTGCGCGAGCGCGCGGTGTGGAGGCGCCCGGCGGCTTCGCCGACCAGCTCCTTCAGCCGCGATTCGACGGTCATGTGGATGTCTTCGAGGCTGAGGTCGACCGGAACGCCTTGCGCCGCGAATTCGTCGGCGATCTGCGCGAGGCCGCGGTCGATGACCACGGCGTCCCCGGCATCGATGATTCCGGTCGCACCGAGCATTGCGGCATGCGCGCGGCTGGCGGCGATATCTTCTTCCCACAGGCGCTTATCGACGGGGATCGATGCGTTTATCTCTTGCATGATTGCCGCGGGCCCGCCACCGAAGCGGCCGCCCCACATGCTGCTCTTTTCCGGAGTATTCGCCATTCGCCGCGTTCCAAGCCCGTATCTTGCCATTCTCGCCCTGCTGCTCGCGGGGTCGGTCGCGGGCTGCGATAGGGAAAAGCTTAGCGACGGGCAAGCGGGGCAAGGCCAAGCAAATATTTCGGCGGGCCAAGCGAAGGGCGTCGAGCATTTCGCGCATCAGGTCGACCGCAGCCACAAGGGCAAGCCCGCGCCGACCGCGGCTTTTACCGGCCCCGACGATGCGCCGGTGACGCTCGCCGCGTTCAAGGGCAAGCCGCTGCTCGTCAATCTCTGGGCGACCTGGTGTGCACCGTGCGTCGCCGAAATGCCGACGCTCGATGCGCTCGCCGCGCAGGGCGGCGACCGGATGACGGTGCTCGCGGTTGCGCAGGACCTGCAGGGCGCCGAGATCGTCGATCCCTGGTTCCAGAAGGCGGGGCTGAAGGCGCTGCAGCCCTATCTCGATCCCGAGAACGGGCTGCTTGACGCCTATAATTCCGCGCTGCCGACAAGCATCTATTACGACGCCGAGGGCCGCGAACTGTGGCGCGTCATCGGCGCGATCGACTGGCAGGGCGACGAAGCCAAGACACTGCTCGCCGAAGCGAAATAGGGGGACGGACGTGCAGGATTATTCGGCCATTCGCGAGGAGGTCGCGAAGCTGTGCGCAGCCTTCCCCGGCCCCTATTGGCAGGCGAAGGACAAGGCGCGCGCCTATCCATCCGAATTCGTCGCCGCACTCGGCGAAGCGGGCTATCTCGCAGCACTGATCCCCGAGGAATATGGCGGCGCCGGCCTGCCGCTGTCGGCCGCCGCCGCGATCCTCGAGGAAATCCAGCGCCAAGGCTGTAACGGCGGCGCGGTCCATGCGCAGATGTATGTGATGGGCACGGTGCTCCGCCATGGGTCCGAGGAGCAGAAGGCGCGTTATCTGCCCAGGGTTGCGACCGGCGAATTGCGCCTGCAGGCGTTCGGGGTGACCGAACCGACGAGCGGCACCGACACGCTGAGCCTGAAGACCGTCGCCCGAAAAGACGGCGATCATTATGTCGTCAACGGTCAGAAACTCTGGACCAGCCGCGCCGAACATAGCGACCTGATGATCCTGCTCGCGCGCACCACGCAGCGCGAGGAAGCCGCAAGCCGCACCGAGGGGCTGTCGGTCTTCCTCGTCGACATGAAGGAAGCGCTCGCCGCGGGTTCGCTGACGATCCGGCCGATCGACACGATGATGAACCATGCAACGACCGAAGTCTTCTTCGACAATATGCGCATTCCCGCCGCGAACCTGATCGGCGAGGAAGGCAAGGGCTTCCGCTACATCCTGTCGGGCATGAACGCCGAGCGGCTGCTGATCGCCGCCGAATGTATCGGCGATGCCAAATGGTTCATCGACAAGGCGAGTTCCTACGCCAAGGAACGCGTGCTGTTCGGCCGCCCGATCGGCAGAACCAGGGCGTGCAATTCCCGATCGCGCGCGCCTATGCCCAGATGCGCGCCGCCGAGCTGCTCGTGCGCGACGGCATTGCCCGATATGAGGCGGGGGAGAACGCCGGGGCGGAGGCCAATATGGCCAAGATGCTCGCCGCCGAGGCGAGCTGGGCCGCCGGCGAGGCGTGCATCCAGACGCACGGCGGCTTCGGCTTTGCCGCCGAATATGACATCGAGCGCAAATTCCGCGAAACGCGCCTCTATCAGGTCGCGCCGATCAGCACGAATATGATCCTGTCCTATGTGGCGGAGCATGTGCTGGGGATGCCGCGGAGTTATTGAGGTGGCGGATTGGGGGTGGGGAGCGGACCTAACCGATCCTCCCCGGCACGGGGAGGATCGGC
>JACDQN010000146.1 GCA_015657575.1 Sphingopyxis sp. | reverse complement strand
TCTGATCGACCGCTACGGCGGCAACCGGCTGACCGGTCCGATCTTCACCGACGAAATTTTCGATGGCGCCGCCGCGCCCGCGATGCCCGTTTATGCGGATGGCTTTGCGGCAGCCGAGGCCGAAGTGCTGCTCTGTTTCGGCGAGATCGGCACGCGCGATTATGATATCGACAGCGTCAGGGACTGCATCGCCGCCGTCCGCACCGGCATCGAGATCGCAAGTTCGCCCTTCCCCGAAATCAACCGTCACGGCCCCGCGGTCACCGCGTCGGACTATGGCAATAACAAGGGGCTGATCCTCGGCCCGGCAATCGCCGGCTGGCGGGACGCCGACCTGATCCATATGCCCGTCGAAATGGCGATCGACGGCGAAACCGTCGGCGCGGCGACGATGGAGACCATGCTCGACGGCCCCTTCGGCTCGGCGCTCTTCCTTATCGACATCTTGCGTGAACGTGGCATCGCGATTCCGCCGGGCACCTGGGTGTCGGCCGGCGCGATCACCGGCATCCACGAAATCAGGCCCGGTCAGCGGGCCGAAGCGCTGTTCGACGGAAAAATCCGCGTCGGCTGCTCGATCAAAAGCTATTAAGACAAATACGGGAGAGAATGATGGCACAGGCATTGGCGGACGGAGGGACGGCGGCGCCAGTGCCGAAGTCGGGGCGTTACCGCTGGCTGATCGTCGCGGTGCTGTTCGCCGCGACCACGGTCAACTACATCGACCGCACCATGCTCGGCCTGCTCGCGCCGGCGCTCGGCGACGAGCTCGGGTGGAGCGAGAATGACTATGGCAATATCGTCACCGCGTTTCAGGCCGCCTATGCGCTGGGCTTCCTGCTCATGGGCTGGCTGATCGACCGGTTCGGGCCGAAGGTCGGCTATGCGATCGCCATCTCGATCTGGACCGTGGGGCATGTCGCGCACGGCTTCGCCTCGTCGGTCGTCTCCTTCATGATGACACGCGTCATTCTCGGGGTCGGCGAGGCGGGGCATTTCCCCTCGGTCGTGCGCGCGTCGAGCGAATGGTTCCCGCAGAAGGAACGCTCCTACGCCATTGGCTGGGTCAACAGCGCGACGACGATCGGCGTCATCCTGACCGCGCCGACGATCGCGCTCTTCATGCGCTTTCTCGGCTTCGACTGGCGCGAGACCTTTATCTACACCGGCGCCTTCGGGGTGCTGCTCCTGATCCTCTGGCTCTGGCTCTACAGCAATCCGCGCGAGAGCGGAAAGGTCAGCGACGCCGAACTCGCGTGGATCGAGCATGATCCGCCCGAAAAGATCGAGCGGCTCGGCTGGGGCGCGATCGTCACCCAGCGCGAGGCCTGGGCTTTCGCGACGGCCAAATTCCTGACCGATCCGGTGTGGTTCCTGATGCTGTTCTGGCTGCCCAAATATTTCAGCACGACCTACAACGTCGATCTGAAGGTCGTGCTGCTGCCGATGATCATCATGTATCTGCTGTCCGACGTCGGCAGCATCCTTGGCGGCTGGGTGTCGTCGAAGCTGATCCAGAGCGGTCACAGCGTCAATTTCGCACGCAAGGTGACGATGATCGGCGCGGGGTGCTGCGTGCTGCCCTTGCTGTTCGTCTCGGGGCTCGACAATATGTGGCTCGCGGTCGTGCTGATCGGCATCGCGCTTGCGGGGCATCAGGCCTTTTCATCGACGATCCTCTCGATCCCGCCCGACATGTTTCCCAAGCGCGCAGTCGGTTCGGTGATCGGGCTCGGCGGCTTTGCGGGCGGCGTCGGCGGCATGATCATGGCGAAGTCGACGGGGCTCGTGCTCGATGCCACGGGCGGCAATTACACGATCATCTTTGCCGTCTGCACCACCGTCTATTTCCTTGCCGTGCTGGCGGTCCACCTGTTGAGCCCGCGCCTCGCGCCGGTCAGCCTCGAAAACAAGGCATAGCGGCCCTGCGCGTGGGATCAGCCGGGGATCAGCAGTCCCCGGCTTTCGCGCACCTCGGCATCGAGCCAGTCGATGAAGGCACGGATGCGCGGCTGCGGCGCGACGTCGCGGTGAAGCGCGAGCCAGAAGGCGCGGGCGATGACCTGATCGGGCCTTATGCGGACCAGCGCCGGATCGCCGCTCGCGAGGAAGCATGGAAGCACCCCGACGCCGGCGCCGCCCGCGATCATCCGCCGCTGCGCGAGGACCGACGACGAGCGGACATTGGCGCGCAGCCCCGGCTCGATCTCGCCCAGATAGTCGAGCTCGGGGGCGTAGAGGATGTCGGGCATATAGCCGATCACCGGAATTCCCGCGCGCGATAGCGGGGTCGTGGCGACCGCCTCGTGCCAGTCGGGCCGGTCGGCAGGGGCGTAGAGGCCGAGACTATAGTCTGACAGCTTTCGCGTGATCAGCGGGCCCTTGCGCGGCCGCGCGAGCAGCACCGCCATATCGGCCTCGCGTCGCGAGGGATTGAGAAAGCCCGAAGAGGCGACGAGGTCGATCTCGAGCTCGGGATGCGCGGCGACGAACCCCGCGAGGCGCGGCGCGATGAAGCTGTTGCCGAACCCTTCGGAGACGCTGACCCGCAATTGCCCCGACAGCGCCGATCCGCCCGGCTGCGCCGAATGGATACGCGCCGCCGCGGCGGCCATCGCTTCCGCGTGCGGAACGAGCGCCCGGCCTGCTGCGGTCAGGACGAAACCCGTCGGTGCGCGTTCGAACAGGGTTTGCTGGAGCGCCGCTTCGAGCGCGCTGACCTGACGGCTGACAGTCGTCGCATCGACATGCAGCGCCGCTCCGCCCGGGCGAGCGTTCCATGCGCGCGACGAACAGGAAATATTGCAGCTTGTCCCAGTCCATGAACTGCAAATATGCAGGATATTCCTGCAAGTCTATCCCTTGCAATCGCGACCGATTGGTTTGAGAGACCCTGATGAACATGGCTGTAAAACGCCGCATCCCCGAGCGAAGACGAGGGGCTCGTTCGAGCGAAGCGAGAACCAGCAACGCCGCTGCCTCGACTTCGCTCGGTATAGCCCCTCGTCTTCGCTCGGGGAGACGGGTTTGGGAAAGGACTTCATATGCGACAGATCGACCACCATATCGTCGGCGGGGCCGGCGGCGGCAGCCGCTTTGCGGATGTCCTCGACCCCAACAACGGCGGCGTACAGGCGCAGGTCGCGCTCGGCGACCGCGCCGTCCTCGACCGCGCGGTGGCGGCAGCGAAGGCCGCCCAGCCTGCCTGGGCCGCGACCAACCCGCAGCGCCGCGCCCGCGTGATGTTCGAATTCAAGCGCCTCGTCGAAGCCAATATGAACCAGCTCGCCGAGATGCTCTCAAGCGAGCACGGCAAGGTAATTGCCGACTCGAAGGGCGACATCCAGCGCGGCCTCGAAGTCATCGAATTCTGCTGCGGCATCCCGCATGTGCTGAAGGGCGAATATACGCAGGGCGCCGGCCCGGGTATCGACGTCTATTCGATGCGCCAGCCGGTCGGCATCGGCGCCGGCATCACG
>JACDQN010000145.1 GCA_015657575.1 Sphingopyxis sp. | reverse complement strand
GCGCAGGTTGATGAAGCCCGGGCCGGCGACGCTCGCCTCGGTCACCTCGTCGATCGCGCCGAGTTCGGCGACAAGCAGGTCGGCGAGCGCGCGCGGGTTCATGCCCGCAGGCTTCGACAGCACCATCGCGGCGTTGGTCGCGACGTCGCCATGCGCGGCGTCGCGCGGCGGCTCGACGCTGATCGCGCCGCGATCGAGATCCGCCGGCAAGGCGCCCCGTGCGGCCAGCGCATCGAGCGCGGCGGCGATATGGTCGGAAAAACGGCTGAACAGGGTCACGGCGGATCCTATCTTTCGGTTAGCGGGATAATCCGGCTAATGGAACTATTGCGCGCGCCCTCTAGCCCAGCTTGGACAACGCGAAAAGCCCTGCGCCGCCTGCAAGGCGCCGCAGGGTCGAACGAAGCGAACGGCCACGGGGGCCGTCGCCGCCACCCCTATCGTCGGACGTTATATTCGAGCTGTTCCTGCGTCAGCTGAAAGCCGACGAGCAGTTCGAAACTGGCGCGCTGCACTGCCGCCCGCACTTCGGGGATGCTCAGCGGGTCGACCGCGGCGTCCTGATCGCCGGCCTTGCGGCGGCGGGTGATGCGTTCCTGGATGTCGGCGGGCAATGTCGCTGCGGCGCGATCGACATAGGCGGCGGCCTGGCCACGGCCGGTGCCACGCACCTGACCCTCGGGGAAGGTTACGGTCACCTGCCCCAGCCGCTTGGCGACCACGGCGGTGCCGCCCTGCACCACGGTGCTGAAATAAGGGATCGTCACGCTGCGCGCCGGCCCCGCGTCGCGCCGGGTGGCGATGACGTCGAAGCTTGCCTGCTGATAGACTTTTTCGGCCTGATCGTTGCACTGCGGCGTCAGGTTGGTGATCGAAGCGACGATATCGACCGCGCTCGCATCGCGGCTCGTAGCCGGGTCGAACAGCGTGATATCGCCGGTATAGAGCGGCACGGCGACCGCCGGGCAGGCGCTGCGCGTCGAGGTGATGCCGACCCCGCCCGCAACGTCGATCTCATTATCCTTCGCGCAGCCCGCGACGAGCGTCACGGCCGCCGTGCCGGCAAGCACGGCCAGAAACTTACGGGAAGCGAATGAAATGGACGTCATGAGTATCGGGCTTTCCAAACAGGCGCGAGGGGATCGGATGGTCTGACCCGCTCCATGCGCGCCGCTTCTTATCGGTGGGATGAACAAGGCGCAACAGGACGAAGCCGCTTTACCTGTGGTGTCCGGCTGCGCTAGAGCGCGCGCAAGATGAACGCACCCCATCATATCGCGCCTGCGGGCGACGGCGAAGCGGCGGAACCAGGCTCGGAATTGCGGGTTTTGATCGCCGCGCCGCGCGGATTTTGCGCCGGTGTCGACCGTGCGATCCGCATCGTCGAGCTTGCACTCGATCGATATGGCGCGCCGGTCTATGTCCGCCACGAAATCGTCCACAACCGCTATGTGGTCGACACGCTAAGGGCCAAGGGGGCGATTTTCGTCGAATCGCTCGACCGCGTCCCCGATGGCGTGCCGGTCGTTTTCAGCGCACATGGTGTGCCCAAAGCGGTCCCGGCAAAAGCCGAAGCGCGCGGACTCGACTATATCGACGCGACCTGCCCGCTGGTGTCGAAAGTCCATCGCCAGGCCGAGCGCGCCAACGAGGCGGGACGCCACATCATCTTCGTCGGCCATGCCGGCCATCCCGAAGTGATCGGGACGCTTGGACAATTGCCCGAAGGCGCGATGACGCTTGTCGAATCGGTCGACGATGTAACCAAGCTCTCGCCGCACGACCCGGAAATGCTGTCGTTCCTGACGCAGACCACGCTGTCGGTCGACGACACGCGCGACATCATCGCCGCGCTCCAGCACCGCTTCCCCACGATCAGCGGCCCGCGCGGCGAGGATATTTGTTACGCCACCTCGAACCGGCAGGATGCGGTGAAGGCGATTGCGGGCGAATGCGACCGGATGATCGTGATCGGCGCGCCGAACAGCTCGAACAGCCTGCGCCTGGTCGAGGTCGCCGAACGCATGGGGACGCCCGCGCATCTGGTGCAGCGCGGGCATGATGTGGATCCCGCGTGGCTGGCGGGCATCTCCACGCTCGGCATTACCGCGGGCGCCAGCGCGCCCGAAGCGCTGGTACGCGAGGTCATCGATGCGGTTGCGGCGCATCGCGACATTGTCGAAAACGTCGTCGTAACCACTGAAGAAAACATGGTTTTCAAGCTACCCCGCGGCCTCGAAGTGGCCTGATGGCGGTTTATACCCACGTCGAACCCGACGATCTCGCCGCGCTTGTCACCCGCTATGCCATCGGGACGGTGATCTCGTGCAAAGGGATTGCCGAAGGGGTCGAGAACAGCAATTTCCTGCTCGAAACGAGCGGCGGCCGCTTCATCCTGACGCTCTATGAAAAGCGCGTGAGCGAGGACGATCTTCCCTTCTTCGTCGATCTTCTCGGCCATCTCGCCGACAAGCGCTGCCCCGTTCCGGCGATGATCCGCGACCGCGAGGGGCGCGCGATCCAGCAGATTGCGGACCGCGCGGCTTGCGTGATCCAGTTCCTGCCCGGAATTTCGCTGACAAGGCCCACCGCAATGCAATGCGCATCGGCGGGCGCAGCGCTCGGCGCCATGCACAAGGCGGTCGCCGATTTCCCGGGCACGCGCGAGAACAGCATGGGGCATCGCCACTGGCGTGCGATCGCGGCGGCGACCGGCGATCTCGACGCGGTCATTCCAGGACTCCAGGCGACCGTCGATGCCGAACTGGCCTGGCTCGATATCCACTGGCCGGACGATCTTCCGGCCCATGTCGTCCATGCCGACCTGTTCCCCGACAATGTGCTGATGCTCGGCGACCGGGTCACGGGACTGATCGACTTCTATTTCGCCGCGACCGACTATCGCGCCTATGACGTTGCGGTGACCCATGCATCCTGGACCTTTTCGGGCGACGGCAGCCGCTGCGACGCGGCGCGTGCGCAGGCATTGATGCACGGATATGCGAAGGAGATCGCACTGACCGACGCGGAGATCGCCGCGCTGCCGTTGCTGGCGCGCGGCGCGGCGCTGCGTTTCCTGCTCACCCGCGCGCACGACTGGATCCACACCCCCGCCGACGCGCTGGTGACGCGCAAGGATCCGGGTCCCTTTCTGAACCGCCTGCGCCGCTATCAGGCGGACGACGCCGCCAGCCTGTTCGCCGCCGCATGAGCGAGGGCAAGACGGTGATCGTCGCCACCGACGGCGCGTGCAAGGGCAATCCCGGGCCCGGCGGCTGGGGCGCGGTGCTGCGTTGGGGCGACGTCGTGAAGACGCTTTCGGGCGGCGAGCCCGATACGACGAACAACCGCATGGAATTGATGGCGGCGATCGAGGCGCTCGCCGCGCTCAAGCGCAGCTGTAACGTCGAACTGTCGACCGACAGCGTCTACGTCCGCGACGGCATCACCAAATGGGTGTTCGGCTGGCAGAAGAACGGCTGGAAGACCGCGGCGAAAAAGCCGGTAGCCAACGCCGACCTGTGGCAGCGCCTGGTCGCCGAAGCGGGACGGCACAAGATCGAATGGCTGTGGGTCAAGGGCCACGCGGGGCATGGCGATAACGAACTCGCCGACAAGCTGGCGAGCGACGCCGCGCTGGAAGTGGCGCGGGCGCGCTAGGGTCCTGACCCTAAGCGCCCGCGCGCTCGAACCTATTCGGCCTCGCGGGTTTCGGCCCCCGGCCCGTTCTTCTTGATCGACTCGATGGCATTCACGGCCGAGGCTTTGCTCGAATAGCCCTCGGTCCAGAAGATCGCTTCGCTATTATATTTGAAATAGGCGACAAATTCGCCGGCCTTATTCTTCTTGATCTCGAAATAATGGGCCATGCCATCCTCCACATGTCGGGCCGCACCGGGGGTGGTGAAACCAAACCTATGTTAATACGGCCATTTCGCGGCGCAAGCGCCTAGATGGCGTCGGCGAAGCGCGAGGGCGCAAAGGGCGCCGGATCGATCTCCCCAATGGCGCCGCCGGGTATGGGGGCGCCGAGTTGCGCCGCCAGCAGCCCTGCGATCGCCGGCGAGGTCTGGATGCCGAAACCGCCCTGCCCCGCGCACCAGACAAAGCCCGGTTGACGCGGATCGGCTCCAAAAACAGGCAGACGATCCGGTGCGAAACTGCGCAGCCCCGCCCATTTGCGCTCGACCGCGGCGATCGGCCAATCGACGACGGCCTGCATCCGGTCGATCGCCGTTGCGACGTCCAGTTCGTCAGGCGCGGCGTCGCACGGATCGAGCGGCGTCTCGTCATGCGGGCTCAGCCAGACGCGCCCTTCTCCCTCGCCCTTGAAATAGAATTGGCCGCCGACATGGATCACCAGCGGCAGTTCGGCGGGCGTCGGCACCCCCAGCCGGACCTGCAGCACGGTGCGGCGATAGGGCTGGATACCGAGCGGCCGCACGCTGCATGCGGCAGCGACGCGATCGGCCCAGGCCCCCGCCGCGTCGACGATGAGCGCGGCGCGGATGGTCTCGCCGCCGACGTGCGCATCCCACCATCCGTCGCGCCGCTCGGCCCTTTCGAACACCGTCCGCGTCGCCAGCCCCGCGCCCGCACGCTTCGCCGCGCGCAGATAGGCCGCATGCAGCCCTCCGACGTCGATATCGCTGCACGCCGCTTCATAGGCGGCTTCGCTCCATTCGGAGCGTAGGCCGGGGATTTTTTCGGCAATCTCTTCGCCGCGCATCCGCTCGACGTCGACGCCCTTGGCCGCGAATTCGGCGACGAAGCTGTCGATCGCCGCCGCTTCGTCCCGATGCCCGATCGTCAGCGCCGCCCGCGGCGACAGGAAACCGCGCTCCGAAAAATCGGCGGGCGGCTGGCTCAGCAGATCGAAGGACGCAGCGGACAAGGGCTGGACGCCCACCCCGCCATAGCTTTCGTGCCAGAACGCCGCCGACCGTCCGGTCGCGTGATAGCCGGGCATATCCTCCGCCTCGACCAGCACGACCCGGCGATGGGGCGCCAGCGCGGCGGCAAGGCTCGCCCCGGCAATTCCGGCGCCGACGATCAGAACATCGGTCGAGGATGGCAGCGCACTCGTCATGCCCGCCGCATATCGGTTGCCCGCGCGAATGCAAGCCGCAGCCGCCCCGGCACGATCATGGTTACCTTTTGGTAAGCCATAATCTCTAAGGGAAAGTGCCATGAACGGCACATTTCCCCAGCTGATCCTTGCATCGCTCGGCGCGGTCCTGATGATCTGCTGCGCGATCAGCGACCTGCGCTGGCGCGAGATTTCGAACGGCCTGAACGGCCTGATCGCGCTGCTCGCCATTCCGTTCTGGTTCGCGGTCGGTTGGCCGCTATGGCCCGACGTGCCGCTGCAGATCGGCGCCGCACTGGCGGTCTTTGTCTGTTTTCTGCTGCTTTACATGCTGAATGCCATGGGCGCCGGCGACGTGAAGAACGTCTTTGCCGTGATGCTGTGGGTTCCGCTGCCGATCTTCATGCCGGCACTGACGGTCATGGCGCTTGCCGGTGCCGCCGTGTCGGGCGCCATGCTGATCTGGCTGATCGCGAAGCGGCCGGAGAAGAAGCCCGAGGTCCCCTACGGCGTCGCAATCGCGGCCGCAGGTCTTTGGTCGCTTCACCAACAATATCTTAACCAGTTTCGGTTTATCGGTTGAAGTTGAGGGCAAGCACCGCCGCGTCCGGCGAGTGCGAGGAGGCGAAAAATCGTCATGGATACGCGAAAGATAATGCTGATCGTCGGCGCGCTGGTGATTGCCATCGGCGCGGCGTTCGGGGTCAACCAGATGATGCGCGGAGCGTCGGCACCGCCCGCTCGCGCAGCAGCCGCACCGGCAATCGACGGCCCGATGATTCTCGTCGCGACCCGGCAGCTGCCGGTCGGCACGATCATCGGCCCGGACAGCTTCCGTTTCCAGCCCTGGCCGAAGGAATTGGTCGAGAAGGCCTATTTCATGAAGGAAAAGACCGACGTGCAGACCCTGGTCGGCACCGTCGTGCGCTATCCGATCACGGCCGGCCAGCCGCTGACGCAGGGCGCGCTCGTCCATCCCGACGATCGCGGCTTCCTCGCCGCGGCGCTCGGCCCTGGCATGCGCGCCGTCACGGTCAAGGTCAGCCAGGAACAGGGTGTGGCCGGCTTCGTCTTCCCGG
>JACDQN010000144.1 GCA_015657575.1 Sphingopyxis sp. | reverse complement strand
GGCGAACCGCCGAGGTCGTTGGTGAAGAAGTTCGTGCCGACATAGCGGTCGAGCGTCAGCAGCACGAGCGTCGCGGTCAGGATCGGAAAGCTCGCGACGATCAGGATGTTCGAGCAGAGCGAGGTCCAGGTGAAGACGGGCATCTTCATCAGCCCCATGCCCGGCGCGCGCAGCTTCAGGATCGTGACGATCAGGTTGATGCCCGACAGCGTCGTGCCGACGCCGGCTATCTGGAGCCCCCAGATATAATAGTCGACGCCGACATTCGGGCTGTACGATATCCCCGACAAGGGCGGATAGGCGAGCCAGCCGGTCTGCGCATATTCGCCGACGAACAGCGAGATCATCGTCAGCACCGCGCCCGACGTCGTCATCCAGAAGCTGAAATTGTTGAGGAAGGGAAAGCTGACGTCGCGTGCGCCGATCTGCAGCGGGACGATATAGTTCATGATCCCGGTGATGAACGGCATCGCGACGAAAAAGATCATGATCACGCCGTGCGCGGTGAACACCTGGTCATAATGGTGCGGGGTCAGATATCCCTCGGACCCGCCGAACGCCATCGCCTGCTGCAGGCGCATCATGATCGCGTCGGCAAAGCCGCGCAGGAACATGACGAGCCCCAGGATCATGTACATGATCCCGATGCGCTTGTGGTCGACGGTGGTGAACCACTCCTTCCACAAATAGCCCCACAGGCGGAACTTGGTGATCAGGCCGAGCACGGCGATACCGCCGATGACGACGGCGATGAAGGTGACGACGAGGATCGGTTCGTGCAGCGGCAGCGCCTCGAGCGACAGCTTGCCGAGGATCGGACCGGTTTCGGGTGCGGGGTGCGGGATGCTCATGATGATCTCGGGCTTCGCGTTCAGGACATCGGGCGGGTGGCGGGCGCGCTCAGCGCGGTGCGTTCGGGCCGCGCCGGCTCGGGAAGCCCCTCGCCCTTCAGCTTTTCGGGTGCGACCGGCTTCGCATCGGGGCGGTCGTTCGACATCACCGGCGAGCTGCAATAGGCGGCGACATAGCGCATGCTCATCCGCGCGGCGTCGATCGTGCCGCGCGCGGCGAACTTGTCGTAGGTAACCTGCCGGACATTGCCGATGCCCGCGATGCCCGCGCCGCCAGCGGCGTCGACCGACATCATGTCGTGCATGCACATCTTGCCGGGCTCGACGCACATGTTGACGACGGCGTCGAACAGCTGCGGATCGCTTGCGGCGAAGCGGCGGACGGGTTCCTTGTGCGTCGGCTTTTCGAGTTTCAGATAGGCATCGCGGCTAAGGTCGCCTTCGGCCGATGTCTTGGTTTTGGCGACCCATCGGTCGAACTCGGCCGCGGGCAGGCTCTTCACCGCGAAGCGCATGTTCGAAAAGCCCCAGCCCGAATAATTGGCCGAAAAGCCGGTATAGTCGCCGGTCTTGTCGAAGACGCCGTGCAGCTTGGTTTCCATGCCGGGCATCGCATAGATCTGCCCCGCGAGCGCCGGCACGTAAAAGCTGTTCATCACCGAGGAAGAGGAAATGCGAAAGCGCACCGGCCGGTTCACCGGCAACGCCAGCTCGTTGACCGTCGCGACGCCCTGTTCGGGATAGATGAACAGCCATTTCCAATCGAGCGCGACGACCTGGACGTCGAGCGGCCTGACCTCGGCTGCGACGGGCTTGCCGGGGCCGGTACGCGCGAGCGGGCGATAGGGGTCGAGCAAATGCGTCGCGACCCAGGTCACCGCGCCAAGACAGATGATGATCAGCAGCGGCGCCGACCAGATCACGAGCTCGAGCTGGGTCGAATGATCCCAATCGGGCTTGTAGGTCGCCTCCTTGTTCGACGCGCGATATTTCCAGGCGAAGAAGATCGTCAGCGCCATGACCGGCACGATGATCAGCAGCATCAGCACGGTCGACAGCACGATCAGGTCGCCCTGCTGGCGCGCGACGTCGCCCGCGGGATCGAGCACGATCAACCCGCAGCCCGACAGCAGGGGCAGCGCAGCGAGCAGCGGCAACAGCCGCAGGCGGGCGGAAAAACGAGGGAGATTGCTTGGCATGACGCGCGCCTAGGCCTCCTTTGTTGCAGTGCACATAGGACATTTTGTCCAATCCCGCGAACGCTCTTCATCGCGCAGGGGCATTTTCATTCCGGGCGATTTTGCCCTATGACCGACTCGTGCCGCCGCATCCTGTCCTGCGGAGGGCGCCAGCTCAAGGATTGTTACCATGGCTGCCGACACCGTCCCCACGACCGAGGCCGAACGCGACGCGCGCGCCTCCACGGTGCCAACGAACAGGGGGACCACAAGATCGATCCGG
>JACDQN010000143.1 GCA_015657575.1 Sphingopyxis sp. | reverse complement strand
CGCGCGTTTCGGCCGGGCGCAGCTGGAGCGTCAGGCGGATCGCGCCGCATTCGGCCAGCACCAGACCGCCCGCCCCCTGACCGCCGCCGACGAGGCGCAGCGGCGGCCGCGCGAATGGGTCGTCGGCGAGCAGGGATAGCGCGTCGGTCAGCCGGGACCGCAGCCAATCGCCGTCGCCGAGCCAGTGCGCCAGCTGCGCGACTGCGGTTTCGGCCGGCGCGTCGGCGACCGCCTCCATGGCGGCCAGCAGCCCGCCCCCGGCGCGGTCCTGCGCCCGCCAGGCGTCGTTCAGCGCGGTGGCGGCGCGGCGCATCCGCGCGCACCGCGCCGTGTCCGCGCGCGGGAAATGATCGTGCCGCGATCGATGCTGTACCATCGCTCGTCCCGCCGCCCGCGACGATGGGTCAGTCGTAGATGATCAGGACGACGGTCACGGTCACTTCGAAGACCGACGGCCCGGTGGCGGCGGTTGCGCCGGAAAGCGAGCCGAACAGCCCGACCGCCGTGTCGAGTAGCGGCAGCGCGTCCATATCGATCGATGGCAACTCCATAATCCCTCCGCTTGAACCGGCGGCAGCCGCGCCGCCCGTCGGAAGGCTAGGAAGGTCGCCGCGGCACGCCCAGTTAACTTATCGTAATGTCGCTCGTCGAAGTCCGGTTGCCGCGCGGCGTGCGGCGGATAGGCTGGCGATACATCAACCGGGAGATTGTCATGCGCCTTGCCCTTGCCGCCGCCCTTTGCCTTTTATCGCTGCCTTTCGTGCCCGCGGCGGCGCAGAGCCTGCTCGTCGGGAACAAGGGCGAGGACACGCTGAGCATCATCGCGCTGTCGAGCGGCGCCGAGCTGGCGCGGCTGCCGACGGGCAAGATGCCGCACGAGATCGCGATCTCGCCCGACGGCAAGCAGGCCGCGGTCGTCTCTTATGGCGGCACGACGATCGACGTGTTCGACCTGGCGAAACGGGCGAAGATCAAGACGATCGACCTCAGCCCCAACCAGCGGCCGCACGGCCTGCTGTGGCTGTCCGACGGACGGCTGGTCGCGACGGCCGAGGGCAGCGAGTCGGTCGCGGTGGTGGCGCCCGACGGTAGGCTGACGTCGATTGCGACAGGGCAGAAGGGTACGCATATGGTCGTCGTCGCGCCCGACAATCGCACCGCCTACACCGCCAATATCGGATCGGGGACGGTGAGCGTCATCGACCTTAAAGCGGGCAGGAAGCTGCGCGACCTGACGATCGGCGGCAAGCCCGAGGGGCTGGCGCTGACGAAGCACGGGCGCGAGCTGTGGGTCGGCGACTCGATGCGCCGCGCGTGTCGGTGTGGGATACGAAGACGGGGACGAAGATCGCCGAGCAGCCGGTCGACCCGGTCGCGATCCGCGTGCTGGCGAGCCCCGACGGCAAGCTGGTCGCAACGAGCAATATCGCTGCGGGCACGATCAGCCTGTTCGACGCGGACACGCGCGCGCCGGTGAAGACGATCATGGTGTCCGGCGAACAGGCGAAGGGTCAGGTGACCTTGCTCTTCAGCCCCGATTCGAAGCGGCTCTATGCAGCCGAGACGGGGCATGACAAGGTCGCGGAGATCGACGTCGCGGCCGGCAAGGTGCTGCGCCGGATCGCCGCAGGGAAGAATGGCGACGGGCTGGCGATCGCGCCCTAGCGATCGCGCCCTAGGGGTAGCTCACCGTTTTCGGCACTTCGGGAATGGGGATGAATTCTTCGCTGTCGCCGGGGACGAGCGGAAATTTGCGGTCCTTCCAGTCGTGCTTCGCCTGCGTGATCCGATCGCGCGACGAGCTGACGAAATTCCACCAGACATGACGCGGCGTCGTGAACGCCTCGCCGCCGAGCAGCATCACGCGCGCGTCGCTTGTCGCGCGGAGCGTCATCGCCTGGCCGGGCTTCAGGATATAGAGGCTGTAGCGTTCGAGCGGTTCGCCATCGAGACTCGCATCACCGATCGCGACCAATATCGCGCGCTCGTCGGCTTCGGCGTCGATCGGCAGCGTCGCGCCGGCGGTCATCAAGATGTCGGCGTAGATGGTCGCCGAATGCTGCGTCGTCGGCGCCGTGACGCCCCACAGGCTGCCCATGATGACGCGCGCCGACACG
This sequence comes from Sphingopyxis sp., assembly GCA_015657575.1. Lineage (GTDB taxonomy): Bacteria > Pseudomonadota > Alphaproteobacteria > Sphingomonadales > Sphingomonadaceae > Sphingopyxis. The sequence continues at coordinate 2,705 of JACDQN010000143.1, read as the reverse complement.
CTGCCGTCCTCGACGAGCGGCAGCATGTCGGCGGGCACATGTTCGAACGCCGGGTCGACCTCTTCCTTGCCGTCGGGCAGCGCGAGCCAGGTCTGCATGCCCGAAAATGCCCGATCCGGTCGCGCGCTCGGCCTGCGGCGTACGCTCCGAATGCACGATGCCGCGCCCCGCGGTCATCAGATTGCATGCGCCGGGGCGGATCGTCGCAAAGGTGCCAAGGCTGTCGCGATGGTCGATCGCGCCCTCGAACAAATAGGTCAGCGTCGACAGGTTGATATGGGGGTGCGGGCGCACGTCCATGCCCTGCCCGATATCGAAATGCGCAGGACCGAACTGGTCGACGAAGATGAAGGGGCCGACCATCGTCCGCTGCTTGTTGGGAAGCGTACGGCGCACGTCGAAGGCGCCGATGTCGTGGGTGGAGGGGGTGATGACGATCATATTGCTTCTCCCGGTGCGATCGCCTTGATCGCCAGCGCGTGTACCCGCTGCCCGGGCAGGTCGCCGAGCGCCTTGTTCACCGCGCGCTGGCGCGCGACACGGTTCATTCCCGCAAAACCCGCCCATTCGATGCTCAGGCTGAAATGCGACTCGCCGCTGCCGTCGTCGCCCATATGGCCGTGATGGCTTGCGCTGTCGTTGCTGAGGGTGAAATTCGCATCGGGAAAGGCTGCGCCGAGCAGGCTTTCCATCTCTTGCTGTACGGGACCTTTGTTGCTCATGGGGTTGACCATAAGCGCTCCATCGCCAAATTATAAGGCCTCCCAAAGATCAGATTCCATCCTTCGCTTCCGAAAGCCCCTCGTGCCGTCTTCCGCTCGCCCCTCCCGATTCCACGGCCGCGTTCCGCGCGAGGAGCGCTGCGCCGCGCCCGGGTGCCGCGAGCCCGGCGAATTTCGCGCCCCCGTCTCGTCGCACCGTTCGCCCGACGGGCCGCCGCCCTATCGCTGGCTGTGCCTCGATCATGTGCGCGAATTCAACGCGGGCTATAATTTCTTCGAGGGGATGAGCGCCGACCAGATCATGGCGGCGCAGTCGCCGACCGCCGGCTGGGAAACCGAAAGCCGCGCCTTCCGCCCCGCCGGCAGCGCCGACCTGCCGCCGCGCTGGGCGGACTTCAAGGATCCGATGGATGCGCTCGGCGCGCGCTTTCGCCAGCGGATGGACGAGGCGCGGCGCGAGGCCGCCGATCCGCGCTTCACGCGCGAGGAGCATCGCGCGCTGCAACTGATGGCGCTTCCCGCCGACGCCGACCGCGCGGCGCTGCGGCGGCGTTACAGCGAGCTGGTCCGCAAATATCATCCCGACCGAAATGGCGGCGATCGCAGTTTCGAAGCGCGGCTGGGTGCGGTAGTCGAAGCCTATCAACTGCTGCGCAAGACAAAGGCGTTCGCATAGGGAGAGGCGCGATGACCGATCTGGACGAAGCACGGATCGAAGTGGTGCGCCGCCATATGGCGCTCGAGATCACGCACGACTGGGACGGCGTCCTCGCGACCTTCGACCATCCGCGTTACGAACTGATGGGCCCCGGTACCGTCTTCGACGGCGAAGCGGCGGTGCGGTCCTATTTCGCCTCCTCGCGCGAACCCTTTCCCGATCAGGCGAACGAAGTGATCGCGATCGCCGCCGACGCGGACACCGACACGGTGCTCGTCGAATTCTGGCTGACCGGCACGCACCTCGGCCCGCTCAAGCTCGGCGTGCGGACGATCGCCCCGACAGGCAAGGCGTTCCGCATCCGCATGGCGGCAAGCTTCGAGTTCGCGCCGGGCAGCGACAAGATCGTCTGCGAACGTCCCTATTACGACCAGTCGGCGGTGATGAAGGCGCTCGGTCTGCTCTGAAAGGCGTTGCAAGCCGCAACCCATGACGATACCGCGCTCTCAACAGTCGGCGAGAATGCGCTGATTCCTCTTCCCCGTCACCCTGAACTTGTTTCAGGGTCCATGGCCTGACCTTTCCGCTGATGCAGCGTCAAAGGAGAGCCCGGGCCATGGATGCTGAAACAAGTTCAGCATGACGAGCATGAAATTATGGACTTTGTGACATGACCGATATCCCCAACAGCCTTCCCGATCACCACGGCTCGACGCTGCTCGCGGCGCCCGACACCGAGGTGAGCGCGCGCGAGATGTTCGGCGTCGATATCGACATGATGGTCCCGGCGTTCACCGAGGCGGACGAGCGCGTCCCCGACCTCGACCCCGCCTATGTCTTCGACGGCGACACGACGCTCGCGATCCTCGCGGGCTTCAAATATAATCGCCGCGTCATGGTGCAGGGCTATCACGGCACCGGCAAGTCGACGCATATCGAACAGGTGGCCGCCCGCCTCAAATGGCCGTGCATCCGCGTCAACCTCGATGCGCATATCAGCCGCATCGACCTCGTTGGGCGCGACGCGATCGTGCTGCGCGACGGACAGCAGGTCACCGAGTTCCGCGAGGGTTTGCTCCCCTGGGCGCTGCAGACGCCCACGGCACTGGTCTTCGACGAATATGACGCGGGCGCCGACGTGATGTTCGTGATCCAGCTGCGTGCTTGAGACCGAGGGCAAGCTGACACTGCTCGACCAGAACCGCGTGATCCGCCCGAACCCGCATTTCCGCCTCTTCTCGACCGCGAACACGGTCGGGCTTGGCGACACCAGCGGGCTCTATCATGGCACGCAGCAGATCAACCAGGGCCAGATGGACCGCTGG
>JACDQN010000142.1 GCA_015657575.1 Sphingopyxis sp. | reverse complement strand
TCGCACCGTCGCCGCCCACCCCCGACCCCTCCCGCAAGCGGGAGGGGAGATCAACGTCCGCTTCCCACCCCAAAACCGCATCCGTCCCCAATCGAAGCCCAAAGAAAAAGGCTCCGGAACGCTGGGTTCCGGAGCCTTCTATCTTGCGAAAGCGCGAGAAGGATTATTCCTTGTCGCCCTCTTCGTTCGCAGCTTCGTCGGCGGGGGCTTCGACAGCCACTTCCGACGGAGCGGCGCCCACGTCTTCGAATTCGTCCTCGCTGTCGGGTTCCAGCGCCGAAGCGACGGCTTCGGCCTGTTCTTCCTCGAACATCGCGGCGATGACGTCGATGCCCTGCTTCTGCATTTCCGCTTCGTCAGGCGAACGCGCGACGTTGACGCCGACGGTCACGGCGACTTCGGGGTGCAGCTTGACCTTGACGTCGACGAGGCCGAGCGACTTGATCGGGCGTTCGAGTTCGACCATCGACTTGGTCACGCCGGCGACGCCGTCCTCGACGAGCGCGTCGACGATGTCGCGAACCGACACCGAACCGTAAAGCTGGCCGGTGTTCGACGCCTGGCGGATCAGGACGACCTGCTTGCCGTCGATGTCCTTGGCACGGCCTTCGGCGTCGGTGCGACGCTCGGCGTTGTCGGCCTCGATCTTCGAGCGGTTCGCTTCGAACAGCTTGCGGTTCGTGTCGTTCGCGCGCAGCGCCTTGTTGTTCGGCAACAGGAAGTTGCGGGCAAAGCCGTTCTTGACGGTGACGACGTCGCCGATACCGCCCAGTTTCTCGATACGTTCGAGCAGGATGATTTCCATCGGTCCGCCCTCCTTACTTCACGATGTAGGGGAGCAGGCCGATGTGGCGCGAGCGCTTGATCGCCTTCGCCAGCTCACGCTGCTTCTTGGTGCTCACCGCGGTGATCCGCGACGGGACGATCTTGCCGCGCTCCGACAGGTAACCCTGGAGCAGGCGGACGTCCTTGTAATCGATGACCGGTGCGTCCTTCGCGCTGAAGGGGCAGGTCTTGCGGCGGCGGAAAAAGGGTCGTGCCATGCTACTGTTCCTTATTCTTCGCCGTCGCGGTCACGACCGCGGCCACCGCGGCGTTCCTGCTTGCGCATCATCACCGACGGACCCTTTTCGAGTTCGTCGACCTTGATGGTAAGCCAGCGGATGATATCTTCGTTGATCGCAGCCTGACGCTCGATCTCTGCGATCGCTTCGCCCGACACTTCGGCCGACAGCATCACATAGTGACCCTTGCGGTTCTTCTGGATCTTGTAGGCGAGCTGCTTCAGGCCCCAGGTTTCGGTCTTGTGAACCTGGCCCTTATACTCGCCGATGACGTTGGTGACGGTTTCCGCCAGCGCATCGACCTGAGCCTGGCTCAGGTCCTGACGCGCAATAAAGACATGCTCGTAAAACGGCATGGTTGCGTCCTTCGATTTGGCCGATCGCTGATTTCGCGCCAATCGCGAAACCCCTCCGGCTGTCGTCCGGCTTTGCGTATTGGTGCAAAGCAAACGGGGCGAACGGCACAAGGCCTCGCCCCGAATGAGCGCGCCTATACAGATTCGCGCGGCAAAATCAAGCGCGGAGGGCGAGCTTTTCCAAGAGTTCCTGCCCGAATTCGGTAAGTGTATCGTCACGCGCGCCGAGAATGAGAATGCGGTCGCCGGCCTTCGCCTCGTCCAGCATCGCCGCGCCGCACGCCGCACGGGTGGTGAGATGCACGGCATCGGCGCCGCCTGCGACGATGTCGGCGACCAGCGCTTCGCTGCCGATGCTGCGGTCGACGGTGCCGCCGAAATAGACGGGATCGCAGATGTAGAGCTTGTCGCCATCGCGCATGCCGTTTGCGAAACTCGCCGCCAGCTCCTTGCCCATCTGGCGCAGCGGGCCATAGCCGTGCGGCTGGAAGAACAGCAGGGCGCGGCCGGGCAGTTCGGCGACGGCCGCCAGCGTTGCGGCGACCTTGTCGGGATTGTGCGCGAAATCGTCGATCACGGTGACGCCGTTCGCTTGCCCGAGCACCTCATAGCGCCGCGCGAGGCCGGCAAAATCGGCGAGCGCCGCAACCGCCTGCGCCACCGGTACGCCGACCGCTCGCGTCGCCGCGATCGCGGCGAGGGCGTTCATCGCGTTATGCCGGCCCGGCATGCGCAGCCGCACCTCGTGCCGGTCGCCAGCGAAATGCACGGCAAAGCGCGACCCGTCGGGCAGGGCCTCGAAATCGTCGCCGCGTACGCCGGCATCGCCGCCGAAACCAAAGCGCATGATATTGGCGCCTTTCAGCAGCGGTGCCGATTCGGGGTCGTCGGCGTTGACGACTGCGATCCGCGCCTTGGCGACGAAATCGCCGAACAAGCCGTGCAGTTCGGCCAGGCTCTTGTGGTCGAGGCTGATATTGGTGACGACCGCGACGCCGGGCTGGTAAAGCGCGATCGAGCCGTCGCTCTCGTCGACCTCGCTGACATAATGGGCATCGTCGCCGATCAGCGCGCTGGCAAAGGGCGTGTCGGCATTGGCGAAATTGCGCATGACGGCGCCGTTCATGACGGTCGGCGCCTTGCCCGCGCTCGCGAGAATCCAGCCGATCATTCCGGTGACGGTCGACTTGCCGCTCGTTCCGCCGACGCCGATCGGCCGCTCCGCCGCGTTGAACAGCGCAGCGTTGAGGTCGGCGCGCGTCATGCGCGCCAGGCCTAGCGCGGTCGCCGCGGCGATATCGGGAACGCTGTCCTCGACCGCGGCGGAGGCGACGAGCGTCTGTCCCGCGGCGACTCCGCTGCCGTCCTGCGGATGCAGGGCAATGCCGCGGCTTTCGATCCAGCCGAACTTGTCAGGAGAGCGCCCCTGGTCGCGGCTGCGATCCGATCCGGCAACGCGCGCGCCGCGCGCCGCGACGATCAGCGCCAGCGGCAACATGCCCGACCCGCCGATGCCGCAAAAGAAATAGCGTTTGTTTTCGTCCATCGCGCGGCGTTATGGCTTTGGCAGAGGGTTTGCAACACGGGCGACGCTCCCTTTTCCGTTCGCATCGAGCGAAGTCGAGATGCCCATCGGCTTGGCGCTTGCCTTCGGGATGTCTCGACTTCGCTCGACACGAACGGAAATCGAAGACTCAATCATGCGTATCGGAATCGTCGCCCCCAGCACGCCCATCCTCCCCGACGACGCCGAGGCGGTGCGCGCCATCGCCAGCCTGGGCTACCCCGACGTCGAACTGGTTTTCGACGAGCAGTGTTTCGCCGTGCACGGCCATTTCGCCGGCGAGGACGGCCATCGCTTCGCCGCGCTCGTCGAAATGGCGAACCGCCCCGATATCGACGCACTCTGGTTCGCGCGCGGCGGCTATGGCGCGTGCCGGATCGCCGAGGATGCCGTCGCCGCCATGACCGACGCCGCGCGCGGCAAGGCGTTCCTCGGCTATTCGGACCAGGGAAATCTGCTCGGCTGTCTCTATCGCGAGGGGTTCGACCATGTCGCGCACGGGCCGATGGTCGCGGACATCCGCCGCGTGGACGGCGAGGCGGCGGTGACGCGCGCGCTCGACTGGCTCGTCGCACGCGACCCCGCGGCATGCGAGCCGGGGCTTCAACATGGCGCGCGGCACGCGGCGTTCAACCTGATGACGCTGTCGATGCTGCTCGGCACCCCGCTCGAACCCGATCTTTCGGGCCATATCTTGCTGGTCGAGGAGGTGAGCGAATATCTCTACGCCTTCGACCGCGCCTTCTTTCACGCCGCGACCGCACTCGGGCCCCGCGGGCTGGCCGGGCTGCGGCTCGGGCGGGTCAGCGACGTCCCCGACAACGACCGCCCGTTCGGTGCCGAAGCCGAAGATATTGCGCGCTATTGGTGCGAGCGCAACGCGATCCCCTGGCTCGGGCGGGCCGACATCGGCCACGATGCGGCGAACAAGGTCGTACCCTTCGGCTTGCATCGCGCGGGGTGAAGGAATAGGCGCGGCCCCATTCGAAAACACGCTAGGGGACGCAATATGCGCGCATTCATCTTTCCGGGTCAGGGCAGCCAGGCGGTCGGCATGGGCAAGGCGCTGTTCGAAGCCTCGCCGGTCGCCCGCGAAGTGTTTCAGGAAGTCGACGACGCGCTCGGCCAGAAACTGTTCCAGCTGATGAGCGAAGGCCCCGAGGACCAACTCACCCTCACCGAAAATGCGCAGCCCGCGATCATGGCGAACGCGATCGCGACGCTGCGCGTGCTCGAAAAGGAAGGCGGCGTGACGCTGTCAAGCAAGGCCGATTATGTCGCGGGCCACAGCCTCGGCGAATATAGCGCGCTCTGCGCTGCGGGGGCGTTCGACCTCGCAACGACTGCGCGTCTTCTGAAGACGCGCGGACAGGCGATGCAGGCGGCGGTACCCGTGGGCGTCGGCGCGATGGCCGCGCTGCTCGGCGCCGATATCGAGACGGCGCAGAAGCTCGCCGATGCGGCGGCCGAGGGCGAGGTCTGCACCGTCGCCAACGACAACGACCCGTCGCAGGTCGTGATCTCGGGCCACAAGGCCGCGGTCGAGCGCGCGGTCGCGCTGGTCAAGGACTTCGGAATCAAGCGCGGCGTGCTGTTGCCCGTGTCGGCGCCCTTCCACTGCCCGCTGATGCAGCCTGCCGCCGATGCAATGGCCGAGGCGCTCGGCGCCAATTCCCCCGCCGCACCGCTGGTGCCCGTCGTGGCCAACGTCACCGCGAGCCCGGTCAGCGACGCCGACACGATCCGCGACCTGCTCGTCCAGCAGGTCACCGGCCGCGTCCGCTGGCGCGAGAGCGTTGCTGCGATGGAGGGTATCGGCGTCCAGCAATTCGTAGAATTCGGCGGCAAGGTTCTCTCGCCGATGGTCAAGCGCAGCGCATCGGGCGATGTCGAAACGGTCAGCGTGATTTCGATGGACGACGTCGAAGCGCTGCTCAAAACGCTCTAATTCAAAGATTTCAGGAGAAATTCAGATGTTCGATCTCACCGGCATGACCGCTCTCGTTACCGGCGCCTCGGGTGGTATCGGCTCGGCCATTGCGCAGGCGTTGGCAGCCCAGGGCGCGCGCCTTGCAGTGTCGGGTTCCAATGCCGACAAGCTGAATGGCTTTCGCGATACGCTCGGCGGCGATCATGTCGCGTTGCCGTGCAACCTCGGCGATGCGGCCGCGGTCGATGCGCTCGTGCCGTCGGCGGTCGAGGCGTTGGGGCAACTCGATATCCTCGTCAACAATGCGGGGGTGACGCGCGACAATCTGATCATGCGGATGAAGGACGACGAATGGTCGGACGTCATCCGCATCAATCTGGAGGCCAATTTCCGCCTCGCGCGCGCCGCCGCGAAACCGATGATGAAGGCGCGCTTCGGCCGCATCATCTCGATCACCAGCGTCGTCGGCGCAACGGGCAACCCCGGCCAGGCCAATTATGCGGCGTCGAAAGCGGGCGTCACCGGCATGACCAAGGCGCTGGCACAGGAACTGGCGAGCCGCGGTATCACCGCGAACTGCGTCGCCCCCGGCTTCATCGCGACCGCGATGACCGACGACCTGCCCGACGCGCAGAAAGAAGCGCTCAACCAGCGTATCCCGGCGGGCCGGATGGGCGAGGGCAGCGATATCGCCGCCGCGGTCGTCTATCTCGCGTCCAAGGAAGCCGCCTATGTCACCGGCCAGACGCTGCACGTGAACGGCGGCATGGCGATGCTGTCCTGATCGGGATGAAGGCATCTTGCCGAACCCGCCGCTTTGCCAAATAAGCTGGGGTCGATGACCGAATCCGCCCCGGCCCAGCATCTCCATGATTTCCTGGGCGCTTCGCACGACGAGAATGCGAAGCGCACTTTATGGGTCGTCGCGCTGACGGCGGTGATGATGGTGGGTGAGATCGCGGCCGGTTACTGGACCGGCTCGATGGCGCTGCTGGCCGACGGCTTTCACATGGCGACGCACGCGGGCGCGCTCGGTCTGGCGGCGCTGGCCTATCGCTATGCCAAGCAGCATCGGCACGATCCGCGCTACAGCTTCGGCACCGGGAAGGTCGGCGACCTGACAGGTTTCGCTTCGGCGCTGATCCTCGGCATCTTCTCGATCGGCATCGCGGTCGAGTCGACGCTGCGGCTGATCGATCCGGTGCGTGTTGATTTTGCGAGCGCGACGCTCGTCGCGGTGCTTGGACTTGCGGTCAATATCGTCAGCGCGCTGCTCCTGATGGGCGGGCATCATCATGGTGATGCGCACGGACATGATCACGGCCATCATCATCACGGCCACGACAACAACCTCCGCTCCGCCTATTTTCATGTGCTTGCCGACGCGCTGACGTCGCTGCTCGCGATCGGCGCGCTGCTCGCGGGCCGCTATCTCGGCTGGCACTGGATGGACCCAGCGATGGGAATCGTCGGCGCGATCGTCATCGCGCGCTGGTCGTGGGGGCTGATGCGCGACACCGCCGCGATCCTGCTCGACGCCAATGACGACGACGCGGCGGCGGCGATCCGTGCCCGCGTCGAGGCGGCGGGGGCGACGCTCACCGACCTGCATGTCTGGCGCGTCGGCCCGGAGGCGCGCGCCGCGATCGTCGAGGTGAGGGGCGACGTGTCGTGTGAGGAATTGCGCGAGCGACTGAAAGATATCGTGACGGTCGCGCATCTGACGATCGCGCTGCGCTGATCGTCCACTTTCGGCCGAAAGCGGACGTTCCCTTTCTTCGTCACCCCGGACTTGATCCGGGGTCCAGCTTGAGGGTGGAGCTAGCCTATCCCCCAAAAAAAGCGGGATCCCGGGTCAAGCCCGGGATGACGAGAGTGGGGACG
>JACDQN010000141.1 GCA_015657575.1 Sphingopyxis sp. | reverse complement strand
GTCGCGCTGATCTTCGGCCTCTTCCTGACCAATCCCGCACCGATCTGCGTCCTCGACGAAGTCGACGCGCCGCTCGACGACGCCAATATCGAACGTTTCTGCGACCTGCTCGACCGGATGAGCCGCGAGACCAACACCCGCTATCTGATCGTCACCCACAATGCGGTGACATGGCGGCGCATGCACCGCCTGTTCGGCGTCACGATGATCGAACGCGGCGTCAGCCGCCTCGTCTCGGTCGACCTCGGCGGCGCCGAGGAACTGCTCGCGGCCGAATAAGCCTCTAAGTCGCGCTGCCCACAACCAACATCGCGGCGAAGATCAGCAGCCCGGCAAAGCGGTTGCTACGGAATTTCGCCAGCGCGTCGGCGCCGTTCGCGGGATCGAGTGTGACGACCTGCCCGGTCAGATGCAGCGCTGCGGGGATCAGTGCGACGAGGACCAGCGGATCGGGACGTACCGACCACAGCGCCCCACCCCAGCACGCAAGCGCCGCGCCATAACAGAGTGCGACGCCGGGGCGTACCTGCGCCCCCATCGCGCGCGCGCTCGATTTGACGCCGATCAGCATATCGTCTTCGATATCCTGCAGCGCATAGATGGTGTCGTACCCGATCACCCAGGCGATGCAGCCCGAATAGAGCAGCGGCAGCGCAAGCCCCGTTGCAGGACCCACCGCGAGCCAGCCGACGAGCGCGCCCCAGCTGAACACCATGCCCAGCCACGCCTGCGGCCACCAGGTAATCCGCTTCATGAAAGGATAGGCGGCAACGAGACCCAGGCTCGCCAGCGCGACGATCTGCGCCGGACGCGGCAGTTGCAACAGCACGAACAACCCGACGAGCGACAACAGCACCATCCAGAGCGCGGCGCCCCGCACCGATACCGCGCCGCTCGCGACCGGGCGCGAGGCGGTGCGCGCGACCTTGGCGTCCAGATTGCGGTCGACGATGTCGTTATAGACGCAGCCCGCGCCGCGCATCGCGATCGCGCCGAGCAGCAGCCAGCCGAAGAGCGGCCAATGGCTGACCGCCCCGCCCGCGAGTGCGACCGCGAAGGCGCAGGGCCAGAACAGCAGCCACCAGCCGATCGGCCGGTCGAAGCGCGCGAGCAGCGCATAGGGGCGGGCTGCGGCCGGCAGCAGGGCCATCAGTCCCTGAAGCTGGCTGTCGGGAGGATGCGTCGCGGTCATCGGCGGCGCATGTAGCAGCCGCGATGCCGCCGATAAATGGCTGATTGAACCGCTTCAGCCGGTCAGGGGCATTTCGACGGCGTCACCCCGGCAGACGGATAGAGCTGATCCAGATCGCGGCCTTCGCGGATATTGAAGGCGGCGGTCGACCGGATCGTCCGCGCGCCGAGCCAATTGCCATAGGCAAGCGGCTTGTAGGTATAGACGATCTCGACGAACATCACCGCCGACCCCAGCGGCGCGGTGATTTCGGAACCCGGCGCGCCCATGCCCTTGAAGGCGGTTCCGGTCTTGCCGTCGCCTTCCTTGCCGAAGCTCGACTGCACGGGAAGGTCGCCATAGCAGCGCTGCCAGTGGATCCACTGACCGTCGTCGTCGTTGCGTTCGAGGCTGGACAGGATGATCCGGCCGCGCGCCTTCAAATCCATTCCGCCCGCCTGCTTTTCGGCGCCCGTGAACACCTCGTTGACGTCGATTTCGCGAATGCGCGGCAGCGACAGATTGCTGCCGACCGCGATGCGCGAGGCATTGTCGGCGACGCCGAGACCGATCTGGCTGATCCGCGTGTTCGCCAGCGTCAGATTGGCCATCTCCAGGCCCCCGAAGCCGGCCAGGACCAGCAGCGGAATGCAGAACGCCATTTCGACCATGACCGTCGCGCGCTGGTCGCGGACCAGCCGGGCGTGGACCATGCGGCGCGTCAGGCGCCGGGCGAGCAGGCGAAGGGAGCGGTTCATTTGTTGCATATGACCTGACTCGTAACGGCGTTGGCGTTGTACGGCTGGTTGCGAAGCACCGTCGAGGCGCGCAGCGTCGTGGCTTCGGGTTGTCCCAGCATCTTCCAGACCGGCAGCAGGCGGGCGAATTCCATCGACGCTTCATAGAGGACGACGTCGTCGGCGCCGCCATTGCCGGCGGTCCCGCGATCGGCTTCCCACGCCCCGGTGCCGTTCAAATCCTCGAAGCATTCGCCGGTATCCCAGACGCCATTGCCGTTCTTGTCGGTCAGCGGCTCGGGCTTGCCGACCTGGTCGTAGCTTTCATACGCCAGGCGTTTGAATTTGACGTCGGCCTCCTTGTACACGGCCTTCACGCGCGAGCGCACGCTTTCGTCGAGCAACGTCTGGTTTCCGGCATAGCTTTCGAGCGTCGACAGGCGCGCCGACTGGCTGACCGCACCCTGCAGCACCTGCTGCGCGTACATCTGGTGGCAATAGTCGACGATGCCCAGCAACAGCAGCAGGAACACCGGCGCGGTCAGCGCGAATTCGACCATCGCGGTGCCCCGCTGGTCGCGGCGCAGACGGCGGACAAGGGTCATGAAATGCGTCATTGCGACAGCCTCAGCCTGGAAATCTGCCCCGCGATCGAGGCAAAGATCGTCTTGAGCTGCGCGGCGCTGGCGGTCTGATACGCCTTTCCGGGCGTCGCGCAGGTCGTGAGCTGGGTGTTCAGCGACGTGCCGAAGCCGATCACCCAGATCGTGATATTGCGCGACTTTGCCGCGCTGCACAGTTGCAGGAAGCGGTTGTTGTGCCGAGCCTTGAGCTCGTCATTGTCGGTGGTGTTCGTGCCGCTGATGCGCTGCATCAGATATTCATAGCCCTGCGTCGTCAGATTGTTCCAGTTCGGCGCCATGTCGCCGTCGGTCATGAAGATGATATGGCGGCTGATCGGGCGCTCGTTGGGCGCGACGGCATTTTCGTCGGCAAGAATTCCGGTCGGCGACAGCAGACGAACGCCCCACACCATGCCGGCGTCATGATAGGTGCCGCCGACCGGCTGAAGTGCGTCGATCTTGCCCTTGAACCAGGTGCGATCGCCGGTATCCATTTCGGTCAGCTTGAACGCCTCGGCGGGGCAGACGCCCCAGCCGTTCGGCCAGTGATATTCGTAACTCTGCCAGCTGTCGCCGCTGACGTCGCTGCTGTTGACGGTCCGAACGCCCGTACCGCTCGGCGCGTTGCCGAGGTTCGACGCGCGATGATAGGCCAGCTCGGGGATCAGGATCCGCCACCGGCTGCTTTCGTCGCTGGGGACCAGATCGACGTCCATGTCGAGCGCCGCGCTCGGCGCCGTCGATGTCGATCCGAACGGCGACGTGCGCCGTTCGAGAACGCACCCGCTCCAGCTGACCGTGCGGTTGGCGCCCGAATTGCCCGTATCGACCGTGATCGAATTCCCGGCCTTCATCGCCGACACGTCGAAGACGCGGTCTTCATAGCGATATTGATTGTAAAAGCTGGTGGTCGGCGCGGGCGACGCCGCATGATCGACGGTCACCGTGCGGCGCTGAAGCCAGCAGGTGCTGCCGAACGTGTTGTAGCTGTAGCGATAGGTATAATAGCGGTGCTGCGAACCCGCGACGGTCACGTACCGGCGCGTCCCGTTCTTGTCGACGATTTGCGCCGTCTTGTTGAGATCCTGCGCATTGGTCAGCGCCGGCATCGTGTCGGCGGGCGGCACCACCGCCGAACAGGCCGCACTGCTGGTAAAGCCGCTGATCGGCAGGAAATCTTCCCAATTGCCATAGGTCGGCGTACCGATGTTGGTGACCGATGTCGGCGGGTTGCTGGAACCGCTCCCCCAATCATAGCGCGTCACGGGCGAACGCGACGGCAGGATGGTGAAGTCCGACAGCCACGACGCGTTCTTCGCGCGCAGGATGCCGCCGACATTCGCCGTCGAGCTGTACGGCACCATGCCGATGCGCAGGCGTCCATCGCCCTTTTCGGCCTGGGTCAGCGTGTCGAAGAACACCATCGAGGCTTCCTTGAGCCCGTTGATGCGGCTCTTGCCGTCGCTCGTATTGCTGCTCATCGAGCCGGTAACGTCGAGCACGAGCATCACGTCGGTGTTCGAGATTTCGAGCTTGGCCCCACAATTCGCCGTCAGGTCGAATTGCTGATAGCCGAAAATATGCATGATCGAGGTGGGCAGGCGCGCGGTCGCGGTGCCGACGACGTCGGTCTTGCCCTGCGGCGCCGACGTGAAGGTCACGGCGCTGCTGCCATAGAGGCCCGCGGGATAGTTGAAGTCGAACATCTTGAGCGCTTCGGCTTCGGCTTCGTCGGTATAGGAATTGGCGCCCATATAGCGGCGGCCGGCGAGCACGCCCGCGTCGCACGCCTGCTGCAGACGCAGCTGCGCCATATAGCCGCGGCCGATGTCGACGCCCGATCCGACGATGCCGACGACCGGCACGATGGCGGCCGCGGTCAGCATCATGGCGTTGCCGCCCTGATCGCGCAGAAGCTTCATAGCGCCCAGCCGCATGCGGCTGATCAAGGTCCCTCGCATGGTCTACCACCCCTCTTGGACCAGGGACGCCCCCACTAGATGCGTCGCCGGTATCCTCGCACTAGGGGGCAACTGCTTACCAAAATGCTAATCGCGCTCGCGGGGCCGGCGCAAAATCGGCGCTTTTGACCCGGATCGGGACAGAAAGGGACGATTCACAGCGCATGATGCACAAATTATCGCACTCTGCTATCGCGCCGCGATGCCCGCGACTCCCGCCTGGCCGCCCGCCAGCACCCCCCGTCTGTTTATCGACCAGCCGCTCGAACCCGGCGCCGCGCCGCTGATCGAGGGCAGCGCCGCGCATTATCTGCTGGGCGTGATGCGGCTGAAGGCGGGCGATCCGGTCCTGCTGTTCGACAATCGCAGCGGCGAATGGCTGGCGACCGTTGCCGACGCCGGCAAGCGGGCACTGACCCTGCAGGTCGACCGCCAGACGCGCCCGATCGAGCAGGTTCCAGACCTCTGGCTCTGCTTCGCGCCGGTCAAGAAGGCGCGGCTCGACTGGATCATCGAAAAGGCGACCGAGCTCGGCGTGCGCCGCCTGCAGCCGGTGATCACCGAACGCACGATCGTCGAGCGGGTGAAGAGCGAGCGGATCGAGGCGCAGATCGTCGAGGCGTGCGAGCAGTGCGGACGCACTGCGCTCCCCGAACTGGCGGCGCCGATCAAGCTGCCCGCGCTGCTCCGCGACTGGCCGGCCAGCCGCGCGCTGATCTTCGCCGACGAGGCGGGCGGCGTGCCCATGGCCCGGATCGACGCCCCCGCCCCCGCCGCGATCCTGACCGGGCCGGAGGGCGGCTTCACCGACCGCGAACGCGCGATGCTGCTCGAATGCCCCGCGGTCCGCCGCGTCGCGCTCGGTCCGCGCATCCTGCGCGCCGAGACGGCGGCGATCGCCGCGACGGGGCTGTGGATGGCGCAGCACGGCGATTGGTCGGCGACCTCCTGATCACTGCGAACCTGTGCCGTAGCCGAACAGAATCGCGGCCAAGCCACCGATTTTAACCGCATATTAGCTATGCGCGGGGCATAGCGGCCCGATGCAACGGCGGGACCAGAGCCGATTTTGCCGGAGTGGGGACCGGTGGACGCAGCATTTGCGCGCGGCGATGCTGCTCGTCTGCATCTTGGCCGCGCTACCCTATTTCGGCGCGCGCGCCAGCCTCGCAGCGCCCACCTGGTGGGATCCCGACGGCTATTCGAGCGGCCAGGACTGGCATTACCGCGTTCCCGTAACCCTGCCCTCCGCCTCGTCGACGAACAGCACGGCGCGCGTCGATGTCGACTTCACCGTGCTCCTCACCCAGCTCGGAGTATCGGGGACATTCGATGCCAATTCGGTGCGCGTCGTGCGGCCCGGCGGCGCGCTGGCGACGATTCAGGAATTCAACGATAGCATCTACGCCGGCGCGACCGATGCCGCCGGCAACGCGCGCGGCGAGATACGCTGGATCGTCGAGGATGGCGGCGCGCAGACCTATTATATCTATTTCGATATCACGCCGAACGGCGCCAAATCGGCCAATCCGCAAACGCCGATCAATGGCAATTTCGAGCAGGGCGGGACCGGCCAGATCAATCCGACGGGCTGGACCGGAACAAGGTCCAACGCCAGTTACGATGCGCAGGTGCGTCCAAGCGAGACGGTTTCGGTTACCGACAGCGCCGGGTCGGGGCAAACACGCAGCACCAATGGCACACCGAACACGGGGGGCTTTTCCTACCTGCTCGGCGCGCGGACCAATTCGGAACCCGCGAGCGGCGAATCGCAGACCGTGCTCACGCGCACGATCAGCGTCCCCGCGACCAACCCCGGCAATCTGACGGTGCGCTGGAAACCGCAGGGGTGGGACAGCGCCGCCAACGGGTCGGCCGATTACGACTTCATGCGCATCGAGATCGTCGGGGCGACGACGACCGAGATCGTCGGCCCGACCGCAGGCAATTATGCGACGCGGCCCTTTTCGCCCAATATGTCGACCAGCGCGGCATCGGCGAGCTCGCCCGGATATGGCCAATATAATGGCTGGGACATGCGCACCAACGGCGTTCACACGGCGGGCATGACCGTGGCGCTGAACAGCGAACCGTGGTGGACCTATAACGCCTCGCTGGCGTCCTTTGCCGGCCAGACGGTGACGATCCGCTTCCGCACCCGCCATACCACCCAATATCGCAGCTGGTTCATGATCGACGACGTCGAATGGTCGGTCGTCAACGGCACGCTCGGTACGCCGCAGGGCTTTGGCGCGCAGGTCGTCGAGCCCGCCGCCGCCGCGACCGTCGCACCGGGCCAGATGCTTGTGATCCGCGGCCGCTTCGACGCGCGGCCGACCGCGACAACCAACCCGGTGACCGCCAATGTCTATGACGGCGGCGGGACGCTCGTCGCCGCGGGCATCATCCTGTTCGACGACGGTACCCACGGCGACGCGGTCGCCGGCGACGGCATCTGGACCAACGACGGATCGGTTCCCGCCGAGCCGGGCTACGCGATCCCGCCCGGAACCGCGACCAGCAGCGGCTGGACGATCCGCATCTTCGGCCGCGACCGGTCGACGAGCAGCCTTGGCGCCGCCAACAATGGTCTGATCCACCGCGTCGGCCTGCCCAACCCCGCGACCGAAGCCAATTACTGGAACGTCGCCGACGCGCTGTTCAGCGTCGCCGGCGCCAATCTGACGATCGCCAAGAGCAGCAGTGTCGTCAGCGATCCGACGAACGGCACGACCAATCCAAAGGCGATCCCCGGCGCGACCATCCGCTATTGCATCCTCGTCGGCAACGCCGGGCCGGCCACCGCGACGGGCATCGCGGTCAGCGACACGCTGCCCCCCGATCTGACGTTCGTTCCAGGCAGTATCCGCTCGGGCGCAAGCTGTTCCGCCGCAACCACGGTCGAGGACGACGACAATGCCGGCAGCGATGAAAGCGACCCCTTCGGCGCGAGCTGGTCGGGTTCGGTCCTGTCGGCGGTCACTGCGTCGCTGGCCAATGGTGCGGCGATGGCGATCCGCTTCGACGCGACGGTGAACTGATCCCGATGCGCGCGCCCTCTCTTCCGAAAGCCCTGACGTCGGCGCTCGCGACCATGGCGCTGCTCCTCGGCGCGGCTCCTGCGGCTGCGCAGCGCGTGATCGTCAATCCCTCGTTCGAATCGAACGACCCGCAAGGCCCGGGCGCCGCCAATTACGAAATCTATTCCAACGGGTCGGTCGTCGGCTGGGATTCGGCGTCGGGCGAGATCGAACTCTGGGATTCGGGCTTTCAGGGCGTTCCCGCCTACGCCGGGTCCGTCTTCGCCGAAATGAATGCCAATGTGCCCGGCGCGCTCTACCAGAATATCTGCATGGTCAATGGCGAGACGATCGGCTGGACCTTTGCGCACCGCGCTCGCTCTGGCGGTCCCGCGACGCAGACCGCACGCTTCCAGATCGCGAACAGCGCGGGCACGCAGCTTCAGGCGCTCACAACCCAGGCTTCGACGATCAACAATGTCTGGAACGTCAACACCGGCTCGACGACCTACACCGGCCCGTCGGGGGTGCAGCGCGTTCAGTTCATCACGACCGACGCGGGCAGCTACGGCAATTTCCTCGACGATATCCGCATCACGCTCAATCCGTTCATCGAGCTGTCGACCGCGTCGGCATCGGGCGTCGAATCGATTGCGACCGCGAACCTGCCGACGTTGACGGTCAACGGTACGCTGTTCGCCGCGCGCACGGTCAACGTCAGTATCACCGGCGGCACCGCGACGCTCGGCACCGACTATATGACGCCGGGCGGGGGTGCGAACTTCACCGTCACCATTCCCGCCGGCACCTATCAGAACACTGCCGTGCCGCTCGGCATCCAGATCGTCGACGACACCGCGACCGAGGGCAGCGAGACGATCCAGATTTCGCTGAACACCGGCACCGGCTACACCGTGTCGAGCACGTCGAGCTGCGGCGGCGCCGCGCGTACCGCCAGCACCTATACGATCACCGACAATGACTCGCCCGTGGTGCTCGCCAAAAACTGGACGAACGGCATCGCGGGCGACGCGGTCAGCCTGGCCATCTCCGGGGGATTTCTGCCGACGGCCGGCAGTTCGACGGTCGGCGGATCGGCGACCAACGCGACCGCGGTCGCCGTTCCCGGATCGACGCTGACGCTGACCGAAAGCTTTTCGACGGGCGCCGCGATCCATTACAACAGCAGCCTCGAGTGCCGCCGCAACAGCGACAATGCCGTCGTCGCGACCGCCGGCACCGGGCTCAGCCGGACGGTGGTGATGCCTTCGGGCACCTCGCTCACCTGCACCTGGACCAACAGCCGCAAGTCGGCGACGCTCGTCGTGCGCAAGACCTGGGTCAATGCCCAGACGACCAACGCGGCGACGATCGCAACCGCCGGCCTGATCAACAATGCTAGCCTCGCGTCGGTCGCCAACAGCGCGAACGAGACCGACACCAACGCCGCGGTCACCGTCTATGCCGCCGAAAGCGCGACGCTGACCGAAAATTTCACCGTCGGCGACGGCGCCAACTATACCCAAGCGCTCGCCTGCACGGGCAACGGCACCGCGCTTGCGGGCAATGTGCTGACGGTGAACGCCGCCGATACCGCCATCATCTGTACCTTCACCAACAGCCGCATCGCGCAGCAGCTGCGGCTCGCAAAGGCGTGGAGCGGCGCAACGAGCGGCCACACCGCCAGCGCCACGACCAGCGGCGGCACCGCCAACGCGAGCTTCAGTTCGACCGCGCCGGCCGCGACCAGCGGCAGCTTCGTCACCGTCCGCGCCGGCGACGTCCTCACCCTGCCCGCCGAGAGCTACGGCGGCGGCGCATCGGCGGCGCTCTACAACGCCACCGTCGAATGCACCGGCGGCAGCCCGCTTGCGAGCGGCGCCACCGGCCGCACGCTGACCATCCAGGGCAATACGACCGCGACCACCTGCACCTACACCAACGCCTATGTTCTGCCGCTGTCGATCGCCAAAAGTTCGACGCCCTACAGCGACCCGCAGAACGGCACGACCAATCCCAAGCTGATCCCCGGCGGCTTCGCCGACTATGCGATCACCGTCACCGCACCACCCGGCACCCAGCCGACGAGCAACAGCGTGATCGTGACCGACGCGATTCCCGCCAATCTCGGCCTGTTCGTCGGCAATTATCCGCCCGGACCGGGGCCGCTGCGTTTCACGGCGGGCGCCAGCGCGCTGACCTATAGCTTTGCGGGGCTCGGCAACACGGGCGACGACCTGTCCTTTTCGAACGACGGCGGGACCAGCTGGACCTATGTTCCCGTCGCCGACGCCAATGGCGTCGACACCAACGTCACGCACATCCGCGTCAACCCGAAGGGCGCGATGGCACCGGGGTCGAGCTTCACGATCAACCTGCGCGCGATGGTCAAATAGCGCCGCAACGCCCCGGATTGCATTCTATACCGAATAGTCTAGTGGCGCGACATGAGCACGCGAACCGCCTCGGACAGCAACGATCCCATCGTCGAAAGCCGCGACCAGCTCGCAGCCCCCATGATCAAGGGCGAGAAACCCCGGGACCGCTGGCGCATCGGCACCGAGCACGAGAAATTCGTCTATCGCACCGCCGACCATCGCGCGCCCGGCTATGACGAACCCGGCGGCATTCGCGACCTCTTGATGGCGCTCACGCGTTTCGGCTGGGAACCAGTGATCGAGGGTGGAAACGTGATCGCGCTCGCGGGCAGCGACGGCACCGTCAGCCTCGAACCCGCGGGCCAATTGGAGCTGTCCGGCGCCCCGCTCGAAAATCTCCACCAGACCTGCGCCGAAACCGGCCGCCACCTGAAGCAGGTCAAGGAAGTCGGCGCCGAACTCGGGCTCGGTTTCCTCGGGGTCGGCATGTGGCCCGACAAGACGCGCGCCGAGCT
>JACDQN010000140.1 GCA_015657575.1 Sphingopyxis sp. | reverse complement strand
AGCGGGACCCCGGATCAAGTCCGCGGTGACGAGAAAAATAATGTCCGCAGCCAGAATGACGACGCTGAAAATGTCGTGTTTCGATCGAAACCGGCAAAAAAAAAGGCGCGGGAGTTTCCTCCCGCGCCCTGATTTCTTGCGATGGTCCTACGATCAGAATTCGTACGACACGCCGATCTTCAGGCGCCACACCGACGACGACACGTTGATGCCATTGTCGTTGTTATAGTCGGCGAGCCCGTTGACGTTCGAGATCACATATTGACCCTGGCTGTTGACGGCGGGGACTGCCGGGTTTGGCGCACCGGCAGCTGCACGACCCGCGGTGGCAATGTCCTGAAGTCCCGCAAAGTTACGACGACGCTGGACGTTCCAGCTATTGTCGAGGAAGTTCAGGAAGTTGTCCATCGTGGCATAGAGCTTCAGCTTGTCGTTCTTGCCGAACAGACGGCCCGGACCCGGAATTTCCTGCGAGAAGCTGAGGTCGACGTCGAAGTACCAGTCGTTGGTGCAGGTGTTGCGGTCGATCGTACGGCCGCGATACTTCTGCGCGCACTTGATGCTGTCGATGACGGCATTGTAGTCGGTGCGGTTCTGGTCCGCCGTGCGGAGCACCGCGCCCGCCGAGTTCAGCGTGGCGAGGAACACGACGTTCGGATCGTTAGGACCGGTCGGGATGTACGCCAGCGCGTTGTCCGAACCCGACGCATCGTCGTTGAACTGCGACCCGCCCTGGAAGGTCAGGCTGTACGGACGGCCCGAGCGCGCGATGAAGGTGACTGCGAAGCGCGTCGACAGATCTTCGAAGAATTCCTCGCGGAAGGCGAGACGCGACGAGATGTTGTGACGGCTTTCGTAGAAACCGCGGGTTGCACCCGGGTTGTTGCGGTCGAACGCGGCGACGAGGTCATAGTTCGACCCCGCCGTCGAGTTGTACATGCTGCGGCGATCCTGCGAGTCGGTGTAGGCATAGCCGATGTTGAAATCGACATTGCCGTTTTCAGTGAACAGGCCCCCGTTGAACGTCTTCGACAGGATGAACGACGCGTTGTGGCTGCGGAAGCCGGCGCTGTTCGTGAGCTGCAGTTCGTCGTCGCGGCTGGTGGTGAAGCAGGCGGCGTTGACGTTCTGGTACACCGGACCCGGGTTGAGGCCGGTCAGGCGCGCGGTACAACCGGTCGCAAGCGGATCGATCGAGCGGTAGATCGGGCGACCGTCGATCGCATAGCCGTTGAGGCCGAGGCGCGTATCGACCGTCTGCGACAGGTCGACGAGCGTCAGGGGGTTGCGATACTTGCTGTAGATATAGTCGAGGTTCAGGTTCCAGCCGCTGAAGAAGCCCGACGGCGCGAAGTTCAGTTCCGAGTTGAAGCCGATGTTGGCGCGGAGCACCGTCGGCATCTTGATATTCGGGCTGATCGACTGAGTATCGCCTAGGCCGCGTGCGGCCTGATTGACGGCGTCGGCGCGGATACAGGCCGGAACGCCGGTGAACTGACCGTTGGTCAGAACGCTGATACGTCCGGTGGGGCAATTCGCCGACTGGGTGCTGCCGGTCGCGAAGCCGCGGCCGTCATTCTGGAAGGCGTTGCCGAACCAAACGACCGGGTCGCCGCCCGAGAAGATGCCGAGACCGGCGCTGATCTTCGCGGCCGAAGACCGCGAAGTCGTCCATGTCATAGGTCAGCGCGAGGCGCGGCATGATCGTCGGCGCGAGATTGCTGAACGCCGTGGTGTTCGGGAAGCCGTAGCGCTGCAGGAACACCGAGTTCAGCTTCGGACGGCCGCCGTCGTACCAGTCGGCGCGCACGCCGATCACGGCGGTCAACTGGTCGCTGACTTCCCACTCGTCCTGCGCGAAGATCGAGTAGATGCTCCGCTTGAAGGCTGCCGCAGCGTCGGTGACGTCGCCGGTGGACGAGAAGTTGCCGAAGGCGCCTTCGGTCTGGCCGCCGACAACGTTAGCGGGCGTCGTCGACGTCTGGTTGTTGCCGAGGCCCCGCGAGAGCAGCCCAGCGCGCAGGTCGTTGATATTTTCGAAGACGAGCGTGCCGGTCGCATTCTGCACGAACAGGTTGAACAGGTCCGCCTGGTTCAATTCCATGCCGACCTTCAACGTGTGGGCGCCGGCAACCAGCTTGGCGACCGCGCGGTACTGGTGGATGCGGGTCTGCAGGTCGTTCGCCGAGCGCGAGTTGCCCGGGCCGGCGAGCACCGCGCCGTCGGGGCCGCTCGGATTGTCGATGCCGACGATGATGCGCGGGATCGGATTGTCCGACTGCGCTTCGCCGCCGCCGATCGGATCCTGGCGGTCGATGACCTTCGAGTGCGAATAGCGCAGTTCGGTCGAGAAATTATCCGACCACTGCGAATAGAGGCGGCCCGAATAATAGTCCGACTTGGTGCCGCTGAGATAATAGGTGTTGAGGCCGATCGCCTGCGGCGACGAACCGGTGAACAGATCGTCGGGACGCGTCGTCGATTCCTCGAGGCGCTGGTAGGTCGCTTCGAAGCGGTGATCGTCGTTGATCTGCCAGTCGAGACGGCCGAAATAGCGGTCGTTCTTGAACGGGCGGTTGGTGACGAGCGGGCCGGTGTCGATGCCATAGACGCTGCTGAGTACGTCCGAGATTTCGTTGAACTGCGCGAGGCTGATGCCCGTCTGCGGGTTCGCATAGCCCGCGCCGGTCGGGCCGTCGTCCTGCGACTGGCCGGCTTCCTGATGTTCATAGGCGCCGAAGATGAACAGGCGATCCTTGATGATCGGGCCGCCGAGCCAGGCGCCCCAGCGCTTTTCGGGCTTCACGTCGGCGACGGGGAGGCCGCGGACCTTGTCGCCGCGCATGCCGTTATCCGAATATTCGAAGAAACCGCCGAACTTATAGTCGTTGGTGCCCGATTTGGTGACGACGTTGATCGCGCAGCCGGTGAACGAACCATAATCGACGTCGAACGGCGCGAACTGGACCTGCGTTTCGCGGACCGCGTCATAGGGGATCGGGGTCGACGAACGCGACGAGAAGCCGGTGTCGTTCAGGCCGTAGATGTCGCCCTGGCTGATGCCGTCGACGGTGAAGGCGTTGCCGCGGTCGTTGCCGCCGAGGCATGAGATGCGGTCCTGGCCCGAGCCGCCGTCGTCGCGATCGAGGCTGACGCGCGGGTCGAGGCGGATGATGTCGCGGACATCGCGGTTGAACGACGGGGCGCTGGCGAGAACTTCGGTGGTGAAGCTGGCGCCCGGGCCGACCGCAAGCTGCGACACGCGAACGCGCGAGCCGGTGACGACGATTTTCGCCGCCGCCCGACGACAGCGAGAAGGTGAGGTCAGTGTTGCCCTGCAGCGTCGTGTAGACGTCGCTGAGCGTCTGGCCTTCGTATGCGCCGGCGTTGACCGAAATCGTGTAGGGACCGCCCGTGACGAGGCCGGTGGCGACGAAGCGGCCGTCGTTGCCGGTGCTGATCGTGCGCGCCGCGCCGGTGCGCGTGTCGGTGATGACGACCGTCGCGCCGCCGATCGGCGCGCCATTGTCGTCGTTCACCTGGCCTTGGATGCCGGTGGTGATCTGCTGCGCCTGGGCCGGCGCCGCGACGACGGTCGCGACGCTGATAGCCATAAGGCTAGCGGCGATCGAATAACGAAGTTTCATGTCAGGATGTCCCCTATTGTGCGTGCGGCAGGCGCGCATCATCGGGGCGCGCCAAGACCTGCGAGCGCCCCTGAAGCCCGCATGTGGCACGATTGTGACAGCAATTGTGACAGTGCAAGCCGGGAGCGATGCCGCGGCCGGTCAAAGGTCAATAAATCGCGAATTTGCGTGGCCCGCGCCGACTTATCCACAGGCGCGGCTGCATTTTTTCAGGCTAGTGTTGCTGCAATGCAACATAGCGGTCGCGCCGGCGATCCGGCGCGACTCGGATCAGGCGGCGTCGCCCGCTTCCTTCGCCTTGTCGGCATAGACGCGCACGGGGTCCTTGCGGCCCTCGACGACGTCCTTGTCGACGACGATCTCGACCACGTCGGTGAGATCGGGCAGATCGAACATCGTGTCGAGCAGGATAGCCTCGACGATCGAGCGCAGTCCGCGCGCGCCGGTCTTGCGTTCGATCGCCTTCTTCGCGACCGCGACCAGCGCGTCGTCGGTGAAGGTGAGCGTCACCTCCTCCAGGTCGAACAGCTTGCGATACTGCTTGATCAGCGCGTTCTTGGGCTCGCCCAGAATCTTGACCAGGCGCGTCGATGTCGAGATCCCTCGAGCGTCGCGAGTCACCGGCAGGGCGCCGACGAATTCGGGGACCAGGCCGAATT
>JACDQN010000139.1 GCA_015657575.1 Sphingopyxis sp. | reverse complement strand
CCCGCCTGTCGAACGCGATCGCTGGGGCTGGTTCGAATTTTTCGAGGTCCCGATTTTCAAGCTGCTCGACTGGCTGTTCCGCATGGTCGGCAATTTCGGCGTCGCCATCATGGCGCTGACCCTGATCATCCGCCTGTTGATGTTCCCGATCGCCCAGCGCCAGTTCCACTCGATGGCGCAGATGCGCCTCGTCCAGCCCAAGATGAAGGCGCTGCAGGAACGCTACAAGGACGACAAGCCCAAGATGCAGCAGGAGCTGATGAAGCTCTACAAGGACGAGAAGATCAATCCGCTCGCCGGCTGTCTGCCGATCCTGATCCAGATCCCGATCTTCTACGCGCTCTACAAGGTGCTGATGCTGACGATCGAGATGCGGCACCAGCCGTTCATCCTGTGGATCAAGGATCTGTCGGCGCAGGATCCGGCGATGATCCTCAATCTCTTCGGCCTGCTGAACTTCACCCCGCCGTCCCTGCTCAGCATCGGTGTCCTCGCGGTGATCCTCGGCATCACCATGTGGCTGCAGTTCCGCCTGAACCCCCAGGCGACCGATCCGGTGCAGCAGCAGGTGTTCAAGATCATGCCGTGGATGTTCATGTTCATCATGGCACCGTTCGCTGCTGGCCTGCTGCTCTACTGGATCACCAACAACGTGCTTTCGATCGCGCAGCAGCAGTGGATGTACCGCAAGTTCCCGGCGCTGAAGACGGCCATCGTCAAATGACCGATCCCGAACGCGACCCCGGGGCCGCGGATCGGGCGGAGCGTGCGCGCAAGCTGTTTGCGGGGCCGATCGCCTTCCTGAAATCGGCCCCCGCGCTCCAGCATCTGCCGGCGCCGTCGGCACCCGAGATCGCCTTTGCGGGCCGCTCGAACGTCGGCAAGTCGTCGCTGCTCAACGCGCTGACGGGCCGCAACGGCCTCGCGCGCACCTCGGTCACGCCGGGACGCACGCAGGAGCTCAACTATTTCGACGTCGGATCGCCCTTGGTGTTCCGGCTCGTCGACATGCCCGGCTATGGTTTTGCCAAGGCGCCCAAGGATGTCGTCAAGAAATGGCGCTTCCTCATCAACGATTATCTGCGCGGGCGGCAGGTGCTGAAGCGTACGCTCGTCCTGATCGACAGCCGCCATGGGATCAAGGATGTCGACCGCGACGTGCTCGAAATGCTCGACATCGCGGCCGTCAGCTATCGCATCGTCCTCACCAAGGCCGACAAGGTGAAGGCGAGCGACCTCGCCGACGTGCTCGCTGCGACCGAAATCGAAGCGCGCAAGCACCCCGCCGCGCACCCCGAGGTGATCGTGACGAGCAGCGAAAAGAATATGGGCATCGCCGAACTGCGCAGCGCGGTGCTGGAAGCGGTCGAGGTTTGACATTCCCTCCTCTCCCCTTGAGGGAGAGGATAGTGAAGGTTGGGCCGACGCAGTCGGGCCTACCGCAACTTGGTGAAGGGAAGGACGCCGGGGCGGTTACTCCCTCACCCAAGTGGAGAGGGAATTGGGAGATCGCATGAAACTCTTCATCGGCAACAAGGCTTATTCGAGCTGGAGCCTGCGCGGCTGGCTCGCGGTCAAGCATAGCGGCCTGCCGTTCGAGGAAGTCACCGTCCCGCTCTATGACGAGGACCGGTCGAACCGCCGCGAGGGCGACGAGTTCGCACCCTCGGGCGGCAAGGTGCCGATCCTGTGGGACGGCGACGACATCGTCGTCTGGGACAGTCTCGCGATCATCGATTATCTCAACGAAAAGACCGGCGGCACCAAGGGTTTCTGGCCCGCGGATATGGCGGCGCGCGCGATGGCGCGGTCGATGGCGGCCGAAATGCATTCGAGCTTCGCCGCGCTCCGCCGCAACCACAGCATGAACATCCGCCGCATCTATCCCGCGGCCGCGCTGCTCCCCGAGGTCCAGGCCGACGTGATCCGCATCCTCCAGATCTGGGCCGAGGCGCGCGCGCGCTTCGGCGGCGAGGGCGACTATCTGTTCGGCGACTGGTCGGCGGTCGACATCATGTTCGCTCCCGTGGTCACGCGTTTCCTGACCTACTCGATCTCGCTGCCGCGCTTCGCCATCCCTTATTGCCAGGCGGTGATCAGCCATCCGTGCATGCAGGATTGGATCGGCGGCGCGCAGGCCGAGGACTGGGTGATCGAACAGTTCGAGGGGCCGGTGGAAAGCTGACGGGCGAAGCCGCTTTCGACCGGTAGCTGCCGTTCGATCCTCCCTGTGGCGAAGCCATGGGGAGGTGGCAGCGCGAAGCGCTGACGGAGGGGCGATGG
>JACDQN010000138.1 GCA_015657575.1 Sphingopyxis sp. | reverse complement strand
GAGGCTTCTCCTGCGTCACCGCGCCGAGCAGATGCCCCATGCGGTCGCTTCGAGGAACAGCGCGCGGTCGAGCGCGCCGGTCGGCTACCGTTTCGAAATAATTGGTGCGATCGACATTGGTCGTGCCGTTGAAGTCGGTCGCGCCGACCTGTTGCAGCGGTTCGAAAAAGTCGCCGGGCGCATTTTCCGACCCGTTGAACATCAGATGTTCGAAGAGGTGCGCGAAACCCGTCTTGCCCTTGGGTTCATGCTTCGACCCGACGCGATACCAGACCGACACGGCGACGACCGGCGCCTTGCGATCTTCGTGCACGATGACGCGCAACCCATTGTCGAGCGTGAACGCCTGATAAGGAATGTCCACGGCCTTCACGAGGTCGGCGATCGGCGCCGGATTGGCGGCCTTGGCCTTGGCCAGCGCGGGACCCGCGGCGACGAGCGAGGTCGACAGCGCAAGGGCGAGAGCGAAACGATGGAAACGAGCCATGAAAATCCCCTAGATCAAGGCGAGCAGGGCAAAGGGCCTGCAAAGACTGAGTGCCGGACGGCACTGTATCAATGGTTTAGGACAGTGCTGCGCCGCTTTCAAGGCCGATAGAAGCGCGCGCCGCTCGCCTTCAGCGCCGCCGGATCGAACAGCACGGGCTTGAGCTTGTGCGCCACGAACAGCTTGGCTTGATCGTTGTAATGCGGGCTCGCCGGCCGCGTCGTCGCCGCTCCGAAAGGCTGGATCGATTCGGAGCGCACCCGCCCCGCCGCATCCCAGGCCACGAACATGATGAAGCTGTCGCCGTGGCGCACCTTCAGCCGTCCGTCGGGCTCGGCATCCCACAGCGTCGAAGCCCGCACCGTGTCGTTGCCGCCGTCCAGCGGCAGGTCGACGCGATTCGCACCCTCACCGTGCCGCAACCGCAGCACGGTACCAAGCTTCGGATCGAGGGTGCCGAAATGATCCTGCAGATGCGCGACGACCTCTTTCAGGATCGTACGCGGATCGGGCTCGGCGCGGCGTTGATAATGGCTGCCGTTGGCCGGGCGCAGCGCCATCAGCGCGAGTGCATCGCCATGCCCTTTGCCGTCGAGGTTCCAGTCCCATTTGCGGAGCAGCGCCTGCGCCTCGGCGAGCGCCGGATCGCCCTTGGTATCGAGCGCGAGCAGCTTGTCCATCCACGCCTTCGCATAGCCGCTCTTCGCATAGGCGGTGTCATATTTGATCGCCTTCAACCGCGCCTCGTCTATCTGTCCCGATGCCTCGAACAATTCGATCAGCCGCGTCGCGCGGTTGGTCATATCGTCCTCGACGCCGAGCAGGGGCGAAAAAGCCGCGGCATCGAGCTCGTCGCCCGGCCCCGCCGCGACCCATGGGGTGTTGTTCGCGTTCATGACGTAGCCCGAGCGTGGATTGACGAGCGCGGGCACGCGGTCGAAGGGCAAGGTCTTCGTCCAAAGATCGGCCGAGGTGTCGCCGGGCAACACCCCGCGCCAGTTGAATCCCGGCTGGCGGTCGGGGAACATCGCATTGTAGAAAAGCCCGATATTTCCCCTGGCATCGGCATAGATGAAATTGGTCGCGGGCACACCCTGCCCCGCCATTGCGGCGCGCCACTCGGCGAGGTTTCGCGCCTTGTTCAGCCGGTAATATTGGGTGACCATATTCGCCTGGTCGATCCCCGCATAGCGGATCGCAAAGGCGCCCTTGTCATTCTTCACCACCGGCCCGTGGACCGATCGATAGACGGTCTGCGGTACCGGAAGGACGAGCGGGCCGAATTTGACCTTCAGCCACACGCGCTTCGCCTTGAGCGGGCGCCACCGGCCGTCGAAGCGATAATTCTCGCCGCTCTCGTCGAGCACCAGCTTGTAGACGTCGATCAGGTCGGGCCGGTTCACGGTGTTGGTCCAGCCGAGATATTTATTGTGTCCGAGGAAGGGATAGGGCGACCCTGGAAAGTTCGCGCCCGCAAAGTCCCAGCCTTCTTCCGAGTGCACGACCAGCTCGTACCAAGCGACCCCGCCGGTCCAGGGCTGGTGCGAATTCGACACGAGCCGCGTCGCACCGTCGGTCGAGCGAGCCGGCGCAACCGCCATGCCGTTCGATCCATTGTGGGCCGGGTCACGGCCGACCGGCGTCAGTTCGCGCGGGATCAGCTTGCCCGTAGCATCGAGCGCCGGGCCGCCTTCGCGATACATATCCTTGCCCTCGACCAGCTGGCCGAGCACCGAATCGAGCCCGAAGAAAAAGGGCGAGCGCAGCACGAAGCCCGCGACGACATCCTCGCCGGTCACCGGGAACAGCCCCGACAGCCGTATCTCGTCCGGATGTTTGTCGGCATAATGATTGAGCCCCGCGGCATAGGCCGTGAACAATCGCCGCACATCCGCGGGCAGGCGCGGCCAGTCGCGCGCCGTCGTCGCGCGCACGTCGAGCAGCGCCGCGGCATAGTCGATCTTCGCGCCATCCTCGCCAAGCATCGCCCCCGCACGGCCGCGCGTCATCGCCAGCACTTCCTGCAGCGTCGCGAAATCATCCTCGGCATGCGCATAGGCGACGCCGTAAGCAACGTCGGCGTCGGTCTTGCCGAAGATATGCGGCACGCCGAATTTGTCGCGCGCGATGCGGACGTCGGCGGGTTTGAACGCAGGGGCCGCGGGCGCCTCGGCGGTCAGCGGCTCCCAGATCGCCAGCGATCCGGCGGCAACCACCAGCAAGGCCAGCAACCCCAGCAAAATCCGTCGCAGCATCTCTGGTCCTCTTCGGCGCGTCGTCCGGCGCATCTGTGGCGGCCATGTCGTCCGATGGCAAGCGGCTGTCGTTCGTCGAGCCGGATTTGCGGATGGAGCGCGCCCGGCTATGCAGGCGCAGGTCATTGAACAACGGGGAATATCGAACGATGCGTATGAAAAGCCTGCTCCTTTCCGCCTGCCTGTCGCTTGCGCTTGCGCCCGCCGCGATGGCGCAGACCGTCGCCGGATCGGGGGTCGTGCCGGCAACCGCCACGAACAGCGCCGAGCGTGCGATCGGCTTTGCCGCCAACGCGCCGCGGCGCTGCGCTCGCCGTCGTGATGACCGACGCCACGCTGCCCCCGCTCGACGGCGTCGCGCTAAGCGCCGCCGAACGGCAGGCGGTCAGCGCCGCGATCGCGGCAGCGGGTTTCGACGGCAAGCCCGGTTCGACCTTGTCGCTGCGCGGCATCGGCGCGCATCCGCGCATCCTGCTCGTCGGCGCCGGTGCAACGCCCTCGTCGCTCGCGCTTGCCGAAGCCGGCGGCAAGATGGCGCAGGAACTCAAGAGCGACGCGCAGCCGGTCGCGATTGCGGGGGCTTTCGGTGACGCGAGCGCAGCCGACGTCGCTTACGGCTTCGCGCTCGGCCAGTACCGGTTCGATCGCTATCAGACGGTTGGCAAGAAAGTCCCGGCAACCGGCGCCGTGACCCTCGTCGGCGCCAATTCGTCGTCAGCCGAAGCGGCCTTCACCAATCGCTGGAAGCCGCTTGCCGACGGCGTACGCCTGTCGCGCGATCTCGCGAACGAACCCGCGAACGTCATCTACCCCGAAAGCTTCGTCGCCGAAGTGCGCAAAGCCTTCGCCGGGGTGGCCGGCGTCAGCATCGAAGTGCTCGACGAGGCCGCGATGCGCAAGCTCGGTATGGGGACTATCGTC
>JACDQN010000016.1 GCA_015657575.1 Sphingopyxis sp. | reverse complement strand
TTTGCTGACACGACAAGAGGTTAGGTAGGGCTCCCTGCCGCCATATTCGCAATTCGTTAGTCGTCAGTGCTGGCGATTTGGTGCAGAGGGGGCAGAACGGCGGCGGTGCGCCGCCGCAAACGCGAGCGGCGCCAATTGGGGAAATCGGCTTGCTGACGATGAATGGCGTCGGCCATTTCAAATCTTTCAATGCTTCTATCGAGGAGGCATGTCTTCCGATCCGCTTTCGAGATTGCCTGACATTTTCGTCAGCAATGCGCGGACCGCGCGTATTTCAGTCGGTGAAATCATATGGAGCAGCCGCGCGTAGATCATGTCGGCTTCGGCGCGCAGCTGGGGCAGGATTTCGATCGCTCGGGGTAAGAGATGAAGCTCCCAGACGCGCCGGTCGCCCTTGGCAGCGCGCCGTTCCGCGAGCGTCATTCTTTCCAGCTGGTCGACAACATGGCCAACGCTGGCACGCTCCAGTTCGAGCATTTGGCGAGATCGGTCTGGGTAATGCCCGGGGTCCGATAAATATAGACGAGCGCGCGCCACTGGGTTCGGGTCAATCCGAAGCGCGCCATTGAGGCGTCGAACAAGCGGCGAAGTTTGCGTGGCACTTCTTCGATGACAAAGACAAACTCGTCTGAGTCCGTCAGAAGACTTTTCCCGAGAGAAGCATCGCTGGTGCTGCGAAAGTCGACCATCGGCTGAAACTGTAAAGCCACTATCGGCATATGAACATGCTTTACTGTAAGATATGATACAGTATGATGCCTGAATGTATGATCGGACGATCACGCTTGCGGGAAAAGCGGGCCATGCAATCGCGGCGTCGATCGATGGACCGGAACTGGGCTTTCCGGTGATTTTGGCGCACGGCGGCGGCCAGACCCGCCGGGCGTGGAAGTCGGTGACCCGTCAACTCGCGAGCCACGGTTTTCGGACGATCGCCGTCGATATGCGCGGGCACGGCGAGAGCGCTTGGGCCAGTGATGGGGCTTATGACATTTCCGATTTCGCGGCCGATCTCGTTGAGATCGCTGCGGCGATGCGAAGAAAGCCGGCGATGATCGGCGCATCGCTTGGGGGGCTGGCTGGGATCATTGCGGAGGGAAACCGCGCACCGGGGAGTTTTGGATCGCTTACCTTGGTCGACGTCACGCCGCAGATGGAACCGAGCGGCGTTGCCCGCGTGGTCGGTTTCATGGCGGCCCATGCGCGCGAAGGGTTTGCGTCGGTGGAGGAGGCCGCTGAGGTCATTTCCGACTATCTGCCCCATCGGCCTAGCCGGAAGGCCTCGCCTGGGCTCGCCCACTATCTGCGCCGCAAGGACGATGGGCGCTTCTATTGGCATTGGGACCCGACCTTCATCGAAGGAGTTACGCGGCAAGGCGGTGTCTCAAGCGACAATGGCCGCAGCGAACTGAGCGCCGCCGCTGCCAGTTTAGCCTTGCCTGTGCATCTGATCCGCGGTGGGTCGAGCGACCTAGTTTCGCTGGAAGCCGTCAAGCATTTCCGAAGATTGGTCCCGCATATGGCATATAGCGACATCGCGAATGCGACCCATATGGTGGTGGGCGACGAGAATGACGCGTTTGGCAAGTCAATTGTGGAGTTTTTGCTCAGCACCCATGAAATGGAGATGAAGTCATGAACGCCCCACGGGTCGCCCCTGGGCTTGAGGAACTGGGGGAGCTGCTGTTGCTTGCGCCTTTCCACCGCTGGCTCGGGCTCAGGATCGCCGAGGTCGGCACCGACGAGTTGGTGATCTCAATGCCCTGGCGAGACGAAATAATCTCAAATCCGACGGTCGGCGCAGCGCATGGTGGCATTTTATCGGCGCTGATCGATCTTACCGGCCTTTACACGGTCATTGCCATGGGAGGGTCTGCGCGGGCTACGGCAAACTTGCACGTCGATTTTCACCGACCGGCCTTGCCAGGGCTGATGCGGGCGATCGGCAGGCCGGTCAAACTGGGTCGGCAGATAAGCATAGCCGGGACGCGGATTGTGTCTGCAGACGGAACCTTGATAGCGAGTGGTAGAGGTGCTTACGTCGCCTGACCATCGCGCAAGAGTCGTGGCACTTCTCGCAGCCATCGTGCTGGTGCGGTCCTGCCTCGGCGACCTTTTGATCATCGCTGATCGGCTGCGGCGAGTTATCGAGCGGAACTAAGTCTTAGGGCATAGTTGCGGCACCGCGTTTGGCGCTGTCATGCGTCGCGCCGAACGCTCGAGCAAGATGCGCAGGGCGAGATGGTCCGCCTTCGGTTCTACTTGCTCTACTCGCGTTCGTATTGAACCGCTCCATGATCGAGAAAGCGGTCCTTCATGCCCTTCGAAAGCCGGCTGTCAGCACAACCACGCGGTGTCCAGCCCCCTCCGTTGAGCCAGACCGCTACCTCACGGCGCGGCCTGGCCCAGGCACCATAGGCGAAGTTTTGCCGATCGGGTCAGGGCGCCGGAGTGCGGTTCGCAATCGCATCCTCGATCAGATCCTGCATGACCTGCTCGAGCTCGACGCCCTTGCGGTCGCCTCCGCTCGATATTTCGGTCGCGATCAGGGCATAATAGCCGGTCTCGCGATCGATCCAGCCGGTCCAGCCATAGGCGCCGGGCGAAGAGTTGATCTTCGACGTCGCGCACGCCGAGGGCGTGTCGCATTCGACGAAGGAGCCGAGCGCATATTCCCAGTTCACTGTGCTCGCCGGAACGAAAACACGCGGCAGTCCGATCGTGCGCGGCTGCGTGAAGGCCGTCATGTTGGTGATGAAGCTGCCGCCGAGGAACGCGCGCAGCAGTTTCGCATAGTCGCGCGGCGTGGAGAAGGCGCCGCCGGCCACCCACGGATTGGTTGGGACGGTCGCGGGGGGGTGGGGATCGTACCACGTGGTGCTTGACATCCCGAGCGGGATGGTGACGTGCTGCGCAAACAGTTCGTGGAAGTTCCGCTCGCGTGCTGGCGACGTTCCTGGTTCTATGCTTGTATCCTTGGCCTCCAAATACGCCCCTGCGACCTGAATGCCGTGAGGACCGTAGCTATATTGAGCACCAGGCGCATTGCCCGGGCGCAGGATGTCGTAGCGCAGGTCGTGGATGCTCTTGGCGCAGTTATAGAGACCAAAAGTCGGGAGAAGCTGGCAGCCGCCGACGAGCGGGCTCGCATTAAAGCCCGATGTCATCGACAGCGTATGCTTGAGTTTGACATCCTTCTTCGTTCCGCTCGTCGTCCAGAAGGCGAGTGGTGGCCGCATCGGATCGTCGAGCGTGGCAATGCCCGCCTGCACCATGCGCATGCCGAGCGCGCCAGCAAACCATTTGGAAGCCGAGGCGAGCGGTGTCACCCGGTCGATGCCAAAACTGCCCTTGTCGAATTCGAAAGATAAGTGGGATCGGACGCGTTCCCGACAATGAAATAGCCACTAGCGACTTCGGTGTCAGCGACGATCGCGGCCTTCAGCGCTGTCCAGTCATAGGTGTAACCGCCGACGGTCGTTGTGAGGCTTGCGGTCGCGAGCGCCGACGCAGCGGATGCCGTCGCCTTGGCGGCGGACGGCGCGGGTGGCAGTTGGACCATCGGACGCGTTTCGCCGCCGTCGCTGCTCCCGAAGCCACTTTGCGCCGCAAAAACCGCTACGCCGACCAATGCGGCGCCGGCGGCAAGCCATATCGATTTCCGTCGTCCAGACATTTTATCTCTCCCAGCTTCGTTGCACGTTTCGAAACGGTGGGCCTGTTTGGCCGAGCGGGCTAAGGCCTGGGTTGGCCTGCCGCGAAATGGATTTTCAGCAGGTGGTCGAGTTGCGCCTTGCGAAAACCGGCGACGACGGCTGACCGGGGCGCGAGATGTGCGAGACGGTCGTCAGTCGGCTGGTACCGGGGCCAGTCAGGCACCAGCGCGCAGTCGGGTACGCCATTCTTCGCGAAAGCGACCCAGCAGGCGGACACGCCTTCGCCGAAGCGGCGATCCTCGTCGTCGACGGGGCCGGCGAGCGAAGCGAAATAGCCCAGCGTCCCGAAAATATAGGGAATTTCGGAGCCATGCCCGGCGCCCTTCGCCCGATCGCGGCGCGCTGCTGCAACATAGTCGAAATGATAGAGGTAGGACGGCGCGCCGGCGGACGTCCGCGCCGCGAGCCATCGCGACGGTGCGACGAACCAGGCGTCGCCCAGAATTTGGCGGGCCAGTTCGTCATCGGCGAGCCCGGTGCCATAGGCGGCGCGGCCCGCCGCCTGGTCGGGCCCGAGATAGGTGAGCGCGGCCGC
>JACDQN010000137.1 GCA_015657575.1 Sphingopyxis sp. | reverse complement strand
GCGCGGGCGCGGTTGGCGGCTTGCTCAAATTCGTGACCGCCGAGCCCGATTTCGACGAGGTCACCGGCCGTGTGTCAGTGGGTGTCTCGTCGGTGCACAAGGGCGGCACCGGCTATGCCTTCCGCGGGGCAATCAACGTGCCGCTCGTCACCGACACGCTCGTCGTCCGCGCGAGCGGTTTCCACCGCCGGGACGCAGGCTATATCGACGCGGTGAATTCGCCGCTGGTGACCGAGAAGGACATCAACGAAGTGCGCGTGACTGGCGGGCGGCTGCTCGTCGCCGCCAAGCTCGGCGATAATGTGCGCGTCGATATCCAGGGCATCGCGCAGACCACCGAGGTCGATGGCAGCAATATCGTCGATGTCGATGCGACGACGTTGCGCCCGATCCTGGGTGACCTGCAGCAGCGCCGCCTCAGCCGCGAGCCGGGCAAGCTCAGCCTTCGTCTGATCAACGGCAAGATCAGCGCCGAGCTTGGCGATATCGGGCTTGTGTCCTCGACGACCTATCAGGTGGTGAAGGCGCGCACGGCATCTGATGCGAGCGCGGGCTTCGGCGTCGCGCTGGGCGGCATTGGCCTGCGCACCAATCAGGAACGCGCGTGGAACGTTTCAGCCAGGAATTGCGTGCCGACGCCGACGGTGTGGCGGACGGGCTGCTCGATCTGCAGCTGGGGCTCTATTATACGCATGAGGACGACACGAACCGCATCCCGAGTTTCGATCCGTTCAACCCGGTGACCGGCGCGGCGTTGCCGCTGCCGCCGCTTGCGATCGCGTCGATCCTGTCGACCTATGAGGAATATTCGGTCTTCGCCAATGCGACGATCCATTTCAGCGACCGCTTCGACATATTGCTCGGCGGGCGGTTCGCGCATGATTATCAGACCTATGAACAGGATTATCGCGGCCTTGTCGTGGGGCCGGCGCCCTTGCTTTATTCGGGCACCGAAAAGGGCGACATCTTCACCTATCTGATCAATCCGCGCTTCCGGATCAGCGGCGACGCGATGCTCTATGGCCGCGTCGCGACGGGCTATCGCGCCGGCGGGCCGAACGCGGTGCCGCCGCCCGCGCTGTTCCCGGGAATCCCGACGACCTTCGATCCCGACAAGCTCACCAGCTACGAACTCGGCTTCAAGGGCGGGGTCGGTGGTATGTTCACCATCGACGCCGCAGCCTTCCTGACCGATTGGAAGAATATCCAGATCCAGACGAGCGCGGGCGGGTTCAACTTCCTTGTCAACGGCGGCGACGCGCGCAGCAAGGGCTTCGAGGTCACCGGGCGGCTGATGCCCGCCGACGGTCTTACGTTCGGGCTGACGACCGCCTTCACCGACGCGAAGCTGACGACGCCTGCGCCCGCCGCGGGCGGGCTCGACGACGACCGGCTGCCCTTCGTGCCGCGCTGGTCGCACAGCCTGACGGCGCAATATGGCTGGGACGTCGCGCCCGACTGGACGGCCAATCTGGGAGCGGCCCTGACCTATGTCGGCAAGCGCGTGTCGAACTATACGAACCGTGCGGCGAAGACGGTGCCCGATTATGCGACGCTGAACCTCAACGCCGCGATCGAGCATCGGGGTTGGAGCCTTGCGCTGTTCGCGAAGAATCTGACCGACAAGCGCGGTATTACCGCGCTCGCGTCGCAGTCGCTGCTCCCCACAGGCAATCCGTTCGGCATGGCGGTGATCCAGCCGCGCAGCTTCGGGGCCGAGCTGGCGTTCCGCTTCTGATCACGGGGGAAGGGCGCGGGTGTCGCGCCCTTCCTCAAGCTAGGATTGTTGAGATTTCAGCAGGTCGGCGATCGAGGTGTCGAAATGCGCGTCCATCGCCGCAACGGCTTCGGCGCTGTCGCCCGCGGCGATCGCGCGCGCCAGCCGGCGGTGCTGCTCGAGCGCCATGTCCTGCTGCTCGCGCGTCTTGCGGGTACTCCACGCGCGCGGCACCGCGAGCGTCATCAGAGCGGCATAGGAGCGCACCATCTGTGCGAAGAGATTGTTGCCCGACGCTTCGGCCAGCAATTGATGGAAGGCGACATCGTGGACCGCGAGCTGGTCGAGGTCGTCGCGCGAGGCCATCATCGCATCGGCGAGCGCGACAAGACCCGCGGCCTGGCTTTCGCTGCGCCGCTGCGCCGCGAGCTCGGCGATACGCCGCTCGATCGTGTGACGCACGTCCCAGACGTCGACGACGCTGATCTGCGAAGTGGTCACCGCATGGTCGAGCGAGGCGGCCATCACCGACCCGTCGATCGCGCCGACGCGCGCGCGGCGGCCGTTCGCGACGTCGAGCATGTTGAGCGCGGCGAGCGCCCCGAAGGCTTCGCGCATCACGGCGCGGCTGACGCCGAGGTCGGCGGCGAACTTGCCCTCGCCGGGCAGCGGATCGCCGACCTTCAGATCATGGTCGCGGATATAGGCGCGCACGGCCTGCACCGCTTGCGTCGCGAGCGAGGGTTTTTCCGAAGGGGCGGCCGACGTCATGCCGCCAGCCGTGCCGCACGATAGCGGGTCGGCGCAACCCCGAAATGACGCGCGAAGGCGCGCGCGAAGCTCGCGTTGTTCAGATAGCCGCAGCGATAGCCGATCGACGAGACGGGCAGGTCGGTGACGAGCAGCATGTCGCCGGCCCGGCTCAGCCGCTGCTCGGCGATCGCATCGGCGACGCTGCAGTCGAACAGGTCGCGGAATCCGCGCGTCAGCTTGCCGCGATTGAGGCCGCAGGCGCGCGCGATGCCGCCGATGGTGAGCTTCTCGGCCCAGCGCTCTTCGATCACGCGTCGCGCCGCGAGCAGCCGCTCGCTGTCGGCGGCGGAAAGACCGGCGACCGATCCCTGCGGCAGCAATTTGCCCTCGACATCGAGCCGGATCGTTTCGCACAGCAATTCGATGCATTTGGCGCCGCGATAGATGGACAGCGCGCCCTCGGGCAGCGCGCAGTCGCGCACCGCCGCGACGATCGCACGGAGCGAGGCGGGCATATGATAGGTTTCGCGCTGGCGCATCGCGCTCGGCTGGCCGCGGAGCCGTTCGCATGCGGCGCGGCTGACGAGGAGGATCAGGCGGACCCGGTCGGCATCCCCGTTGAAATCCGCTGGCGACACATCGGTACGGCACCGAAAATTGCCCTCGGCCAGGTCGAACTGGAACGCCTGCGCATCGATAGGAAAGACGCCGTCGCCAATCGTTCCGGTCCCGTAAAGCGTCACCATTTCCGGTGACACGTCGATCCGCGTCATCACGCCCGTCATCCCATCCTCCGGTCTGTTGCCTTGCCGCTCTCCGTAAACCTATCTGACAGGGTATACAAGACCTATCAGATAGGACGCCATCGTGCGACAAGTCGGAAGATCGCAACTTTCTGTCGTGATTGGCGGTTGTCGAACAAGGATAGTGCACGTTATGGGAGCCCATGGTCAGCGCATCATTTTCGAAACGGGGGCGTGGCGATGGGTGACGGAACGTCGCCCGCGCGGCCGACGATGGCGGATATCGCGCGCGAACTGGGCGTTGCGAAAATCACCGTTTCGCGCGCGCTGTCGAACCATTCGACGGTCAAGGAAAGCACGCGCAAGCTGGTGCGCGAGACCGCTGAACGCATGGGCTACCGGCTCAATGTCTCGGCGCGCAATTTGCGGCAACAGCGGACGCGGACCATCGCGGTGGTGATCGAAATGACGCCGTCGCACGAACGTCTGATGAGCGAGCCCTATCCGCTGCTGCTGCTTGGCGGGATCATGCAGGAACTGACCGCCGCGGGACAGAATATGGTGCTCACCACCATCGACCTGTTTTCCGAAGCGCCGCCGTCCGCCGACGGCGTGATCCTGCTGGGGCAGGGGGTGCACGACGATGCCGCGGCGGCGATCGAGGCGACGGGATTGCCCTATGTCGTATGGGGCGCCGAGCACGGACCGCCCGACCGCGTCGTCGTCGGCAGCGACAATCGCGAAGGCGGCCGGCTCGCCGCCGACTATCTGCTCGGGCGCGGGCGTCGCCGCCTGATGTTCCTTGGCGACGCCGAGCATGGCGAAGCGGAGGACAGGCTGAACGGCTTTGCCGATGCGCTCGCGGGATCGGGGGGCGGAGATCGTCGCCACCATCGCCTGCGCCTTCACCGTCGCGGCGGGACGCGACGCCGTCGGCGCGCTGCTCGAGGGCGATGCGCCAGCCTTCGACGGGATTTTCGCGAGCAGCGATGCGATCGCGATGGGCGCGATCGAGGCGCTGCAAGCCGCCGGGCGCAGGGTGCCGGATGATGTTTCGGTCGTCGGGTTTGACGATTCGCCCGGCGCGGCGCTTTTTTCTCCGCGGCTGACCAGCATTCGCCAGGACTGGGGAGTCGGTGGCGAACTGCTCGCGCAAAAGGTACTCGACCGCGTCGCCGGAAAATCCGTGGAATCGCGGGCCATGCCGGTCGAACTCATCATCCGCGACAGTTGAATTTCCGGTTCGGGAACGCGGCTCACGGCGATCTGAAATCAAAATGGTATCGATATCTTGACATCGATACCATTTTTGCTGAAAACGGCCTCTACGAAGCGCGCCCTTCAAAAGCAGGCGCGCCGATGGGCGAGGACGGCGTGGCAAATAGCGAAGCAGCTTCCGCATCGATGCGGCTGGTCCGGCACGGCGACGACGCCGTCGGCGAGCTTGCGCATGCCGTGCTGGCGCTCGCCAACGGGCTGGTCGGGGTCGAAGGCGTCGCCGACGAATGCGCCGGAGCGCCCTGCGCCTATCTTCCCGACGCTTTCGTCGTTCGCCCGATCGCCTATCATGAGAGCTTCCCGGGATATGCGACCGCGACCGATACGCGGATCA
The DNA here is from genome assembly GCA_015657575.1 of Sphingopyxis sp. Taxonomy (GTDB): domain Bacteria; phylum Pseudomonadota; class Alphaproteobacteria; order Sphingomonadales; family Sphingomonadaceae; genus Sphingopyxis. Next base: position 5,393 of record JACDQN010000137.1, on the reverse strand, counting down.
AATGCCCGAGTCCGGTGCTGCTGCGGCTGCACATCGACGGACAACCGGTCGATTTCGCCGCGGCAAAAAGCGAAGAGGCGACGGCCGAACTCGACCTCGCGGTCGGGCAATTGCGACGGCGCGCCCGCTGGACGCTGACCGACGGCCGGCAAATCGAGATCGCGGTGCAGCGCATCGTTCCGCTGGACGGTGCGGCGTGCGTCGCGTCGCGGATCGCGGTGACGCCGATCGGTTTTGCCGGGCAATTTCAGCTGTGGCTGACCTATGGAACGGAGAGTGCGGGTGCAGCCGGCACCGAGGCCGACGATCCGCGCATCTCGGGCCGCCTGCGCTCGGTCTGGGCGAACCTGCCCGCCGAACCCGGCGACACGCCGCATATCACGCGTTTTGGACAGGATGTCGTCACGCTCGCCTATCGCCAGCATGTGTTAAGCCCCGCCGCCCGGGTCGCAGCGGTGCATGCGGGCCATGTGGTGCAGTCCGAGCTGGGCGACGGCGAAACCCTGTCCATCGACCGGGTGGTCGCGATGGCTTGCGCCCGCGGCCGCCCGGTCGAGCTCAAGGAACTGGCCGAAGCGCCGGCCTCGTTCGACGCGATCGCCGCCGGACAGGCGCGCGCGGTCGCGCTTTTGTGGGATCGTGCGGGTTTGGCGATCGATGGCGACGACGCGCTGACGCAGGCGCTCCGCTTCGACCTGTTCCAGCTGCACCAGTCGGCGAGCCGCGACCCCGGCCATAGCATCGGGGCGAAGGGGCTGACCGGCGAAGGCTATGAGGGGCATTATTTCTGGGACGCCGAGGCATTCATGCTGCCCGTGCTGGCGTTGCAGGCGCCCGACCGGGCGAAGACCTTGCTCGCCTATCGCATCGGGAAACTGGGTGCGGCGCGAGCGCACGCCCGGGCGATCGGCCACGCGACGGGGGCGCTCTACCCGTGGCGGACGATCGCGGGCGGCGAATGCTCGTCGCACTATCCGACGGGGTCGGCGCAATATCATATCAACGGCGACATTGCTTATGCACTGGCGCTGTATGTCGCGGCGACGGGTGACGAGGATTTTCGCGCCGAAGCAGCGGAAATGCTGTTCGAAACCGCGCGCATGTGGATGGAGATCGGCGCGTTCGATGCCCGCCGCGGTGGCGCCTTCTGTATCCACGGCGTGACGGGACCCGACGAATATTCGGCGCTGGTCGACAATGATTTCTACACGAACGCCATCGCGCGCCGGCACCTCGCCTATGCCGCCGAGACCGCCGACTGGCTCGATACGCGCGGCGATCTTCCGACGCTGGCGAGCGCGATCGGCCTCGACGAGGCGGAGGTTGCCGCCTGGCGCAAGGCGGCGGACGCGATGTGGTTGCCGGTCGATCCCGCACTCGGCGTCAACCCGCAGGACGACGCGTTTCTGGGCCGCCCCGAGCTGCCCGGCCTGACATCGGCGCGCGACGGCCATGGGCCGTTGCTGATGCGCTATCACCCGATGATCCTGTTCCGCCATCAGGTCGCGAAGCAGGGCAATGTCGTGCAGGCGATGGCGATGGACCTCGTCGCGATGTCGGTGGCGCAGCAACGGCGGAATTTCGACTATTACAGCCGCGTCACCACGCATGACTCCACCTTGTCCTCGGTGTCGTTCGCGATCGCCGCCGCCCGGCTCGGCGAGGATGCGGCGGCGCTCGATTTCATGCGCGAATGCGCCTTCGTCGACCTCGAAAACCGGCACGGCAACACCTCGCACGGGCTGCATATGGCGGCGCTCGCGGGAAGCTGGCTCGTGCTGGCGCAGGGGTGGGGCGGTCTGCGCCTCGACGGCCCCGTTCCCGCCCTCCGCCCGCAATTGCCCGCCGCGTGGAGCGGATATCGGTTTCGCCTGATGTGGGGCGGCAGCGTCGTCGAGCTTGCGGTCGACGCCGCAGGCTGCACCTATCGCCTGCTGTCGGGCGAGCCGCTCGATATCGTCGATCACGGCCGTCCGCTCCGCGTCGGCGATACGCCCGTCTTTGCATCGCGGCCGACCATCAAGGGCGTGATCTTCGACCTCGACGGCGTGCTGACCGACACGGCGGAGGATCATTATCAGGCGTGGCAGGCGCTTGCGGACACCCATGGCTTCGCCTTCGACCGCAGCGTCAACGACCGGCTGAAGGGCGTCGACCGCCGTAACTCTTTGCGCCTGATCCTCGAACATGCCGGAGCGACGGTGGAGGAGGCACGGTTCGAGGCGATGCTGGCGGAGAAGAACGACCTCTATCGCGCGCGCCTTGCCGCCTATTCGCCCGCCGATCTTTTCGAGGGCGTCGCCGCGCTGTTCGCAGACCTGCGCGCGGCGGGATTCAAGATCGGACTCGCCTCGGCGAGCCGCAACGCGCGCGACGTCGTGCGGCTGCTCGGTATCGCCGATGCTTTCGATTTCATCGCCGACGCGGGGGCGGTGGCGAATGCCAAGCCCGCGCCGGACATTTTCCTGGCCTGTGCCGCCGGCATGGGCCTGACCCCGGACCAGTGCATCGGCGTCGAAGATGCGCAGGCCGGAATTACGGCCATCCATGCGGCGGGCATGGTGGCCATTGGCATCGGGTCAGAAGAGGCGCTGCCCGACGCCGACATGCATCTACCCGCCACGGGCGATCTGTCGGTCGCACGCATCCTGTCGTCAGAACGGGAAGCGGCACCGGGCACGCGCCCTTTGGAAATACCAGGAAAGGTGGAGGAAATTTCATGTTGAAACGCACATATCTGCTGTCGTCGATCGCGCTTGCCGCGCTGCCGGCGGCGGCTTTCGCCCAGGAAGCGCCTCAAGCCGACGATGCCGCCCCGGCCGATCAGGAAATCATCGTCACCGGCACCGCCGGCGGCGGGATCAATCGCCAGGATGCGGCCTTTGCGATCACCAGCATCGATTCGGGCGCGATCAACCGCGCCGCGCCGACGAGCACCGCCGACCTGTTCAAGGTCATCCCCGGCGTCTCGGCCGAAAGCTCTGGCGGACAGAATGGCGCCAACATCTTCGTGCGCGGCTATCCGTCGGGCGGTGACGCCGAATTCGTCACGCTGACGGTGCAGGGCGTTCCCTTCTTCTCGCCCCCGACGCTGTCGTTCCTCGAGAACACCCAGCTGATCCGCATCGACGAGACGATCGACCGCGTCGAAGCCGTCCGCGGCGGCACCGGCGCGCTGTTCGGCAACGGCCAGCCGGGCCTGACCGTCAACTTCGTCCAGAAAGAGGGCGGCCGCGATTTCGAAGGCCTCGTAAAGGCCGGCATCACCGATTTCGGCGACATTCGGGGCGACCTGCTGCTGTCGGGTCCGCTGGGCGAGAGCACCAGCTTCATGGTCGGCGGCTATTACAGCAGCGGCCATGGTATCCGTAACCCGGGCTTCACCGCCGAAAAGGGCGGGCAGATCACCGCCAATGTGCGTCACGAGCTCGACAAGGGATCGATCCTCGTCTTCGCGCGCTATCTCAACGATCATGGCCAGTGGCTGCTGCCGATCCCCGTCGTGCGCGACGGCAACAAGGTGCGCCAGTTCGGCAATATCGACCTTGGTACAGGCGCCCTTGCCGGCCCTGAAACGCGGCTCAGCGTGCTGCCCGACGGCACCCGCGCCGACCTCGCCGACGGCCGCGGCGCGAAGCTGATCAACCTCGGCACCAATTTCGATTACGAGATCGGCGAGGGGTTCCAGCTGCGTTACCGCGCCAGCTATTTGAACGGCGACGCCGATACGACCGGCCTCGTCCCCGCGAGTACCGCGATGACCGCCAACGCCTATGCCGCCTCGCTCGGCAGCACGGTCGGCAGCCTGACCTATGTCAACGGCGGACAGGCGCTGGCCGGCACGCAGCAGGTCATTCGCGCGGGCACCTGGATCGTGCGCAAGCAGATCGAGGATTTCACCAGCGACCTCGCGGTCGAATGGGAAAGCGGGAACAACAAGTTCACCGTCGGCGCCTATTATTCGGACTTCTCGTCGAACGACCAGTGGAACCTCGGCAACGTCCATCTGCTGACCGCGGAGAATAATGCGCGTCTGCTCAACCTTACTCTCGCCAACGGCCAGGTCGCGGCGAGCAACGGCTATACGCAGGGCAGCTTCTTCAACGTCAATGCCGCCTACGACGGCCGCGAATATGCCTTCTATGCGGTCGACGAATATCAGATCACGCCCGAACTGCGCTTCGATGCCGGCATCCGCTATCAGAATTACCGCGCGACCGGCACGATCGAGAACAACAGCTCGGTCGACACCGACGGCAATCCGAACACGCTCTACAACAATGGCACGGCGGTGCTGAACGGCACCTTCCGCAACATTGCCTACAAGAAGGGTGCCTGGTCGTGGACGGCGGGTCTGAACTACGACTTCTCGTCGTCGGTCGGCGCCTACGTCCGCTACAACCGCGGCAACACCAACCCCTTCTTCGACAATCTGCGCGACGGGATTTTCGTGTCGCCGCGCGTCGACAATTTCGAAGGCGGGGTCAAGGTCCGCACCGACCTCGTGTCGCTCTATGCCACGCTGTTCCACACCAAGTTCGACGGGCTGGTGACGACGGTCATCCAGAACGGCGCGCCGGTCGCCGACATCGGCGGCGCGCGCAGCACGGGCATCGAGCTCGAAGGGCAACTGCGTCCGATCGACAATTTCGCCATCGCCTTCTCGGGCACCTGGCTCGATGCGAAATACCGCAACTTCTTTGCAGGCGGCGGCACGATCGACCTCAGCGGCAACCGCGTTCAGCGTCAACCGAAATGGCAATGGCGCGTGACGCCGTCGTACGACATCGAATTCGGCGACGACAGCAAGGTCTCGCTCTATTCGACCTTCAGCTATGTCGGCGACCGCTTCTCCGACACGGCGAACACCCAGTCGCTGCCGCATTATTTCAAGATCGATGCGGGCGTGAGCTTCGACGTCAACAGCGCGCTGCAGTTCGCGGTTACCGCCGACAATCTGACCGACAAGGTCGGACTGACCGAAGGGGATCCGCGCACGCTGGGCCAGACGGGCGGGGAGGTCGTCAATGCGCGCCCGATCCTCGGCCGGTCGTTCCGCTTCAGCGCGTCGTATAAATTCTGACGCCTATTCTCCCCCTGGGTGGCCGCGGCCTCTTCGCGGCCACCCCTCTTCCGGCATAGGTTCTGACACATGGCCCGCCACCCGCCTGATCGCCGCGCTGATCCTGACCTATGTCGCCTTCGCTATGCTGCTCAACAGCGTCGGGACGGTCATTCTCCAGTCGATTTCGAGTTTCGGCGTGACCAAGCCCGAGGCGAGTACGCTCGAGGGTTTCAAGGATATCACGATCGCGGTCGTGTCGTTCCTGACCGCGAGCTACCTGCCGCGGATCGGACTTAAAAATGCCCTGATCGGCGCGCTGCTGCTCGCG
>JACDQN010000136.1 GCA_015657575.1 Sphingopyxis sp. | reverse complement strand
TCCTCCCTGTGGCGAAGCCATGGGGAGGGGGACCGTTCGCGAAGCGAATGGTGGAGGGGCCGCAACGTCGCGCCATCGCCCCTCCGTCAGCGCTTCGCGCTGCCACCTCCCCATGGCTTTGCCACAGGGAGGATGTCTTCAGCCGCCGAACATCTGTTGCGCCAGTCCCGGCACATCGACGCGGAAGCTGAACACGCCGCCCGCGTGCGGCTGGCCCGCGCGCTCTTCGTCGGTCAGATTCTTGCCCGCGCTGGTAACGAAGGCGGTCCGGAGATCGGGCCGCCGAACGCGATCATCGTCGGGCGCTGTACCGGCATCTCGACCGTATGGAGCAGCTCGCCGCGGCGAGAAGCGCACGACGCGCCAGCCGTCCCACAGCGCCGACCAGTAACAGCCCTCGGCATCGACCGCCGCGCCGTCGGGGCGGCCGTTTCCGAGCGCGAACTGGTGGAATATGTGGCCATGGCTCAGCGTGCCTGCATCGGCGTCGACGTCATAGGCACGGATCGCGTGGGTGGGCGTGTCGGCGTGATAAAAGGTGCCGCCGTCGGGGCTGAAGGCGGCGCCGTTGCTCGTCGTCAGCCGTCCGAAGATTTCGGTGAGCGATCCGTCGGGGTCGAGCCGATAGAGCGCGGCGTCGGGATTGCTCTTGTCGCTCGTCAGGCTGCCGACCCAGAGCCGGCCGCGTGCATCGACGCGGCCGTCGTTGAAGCGCTGGTGGGGCTTGTCCGCGAGGACTGCGGGACCGAAGGGCTGCGGTGCGCCGTCCCACCGGTCGATGATCGCGCAGCCGTTTTCGAGCGCGGCAATCAGGCCACCGCCCGCGCGCGGCGCGATGCAGCCAATCTGTTCGGCAACTTCCATCACGTCGTCGGCGCCCGTGGCGACATCGGTGCGGTGGATTTTGCGACCCTCGATGTCGACCCAATAGAGGCGGGCTTCGGCGGCATGCCAGACGGGCGATTCGCCAAGCAGCGCGCCGGCGTCGAGGAGCAATTCTACCATGTATCGGGTCTTAGCGCGGCGCGGCGGGGCTGCCAGCGGCGTGCAAACCTATTCGTCGCGCCGCCGCTCGCCGCGCCTTCGCCGCATCTTCGCTGCCGTAGGGGCATTTCTACTTGACGTGGACGTAAACGTAAGGTCAGTTAGGCGAAAGACCACGCTAGGTGGCACCTTCGCAAACTTCGGCGCCCGATCCCGCGGCTGCCGCTCAGGGAAAGGACAGCCGTGTCGCTCGATAACCTCTCGCGCTCCGCCTACACCGACGATCATGAGTCGTTCCGCGCGACCGTGCGTCAGTTCCTCGAAAAGGAAGTCGCCCCCCATCAGGCGGAATGGGCCGAAGCCGGCATCGTTCCGAAGAGCATCTGGCCCAAGGCCGGCGAGCTCGGCCTGCTCTGTCCGACGGTTCCCGAGGAATATGGCGGGCTCGGCCTCGACTTCGGCTACAACGCCATCGTCGACGAAGAGAGCGCCTATTACGGCCGCGTCACCACCGGCTTTTCGCTCCAGTCGGACATCGTCACTAACTATATCACCCGCTACGGCAGCGAAGAGCAGAAGAAGCACTGGCTGCCCAAGATGGTCGCGGGTGAGGTGATCACCGCGATCGCGATGACCGAACCGGGCACCGGCAGCGACCTTCAGGGGATGCGCACGACCGCGAAGAAAGATGGCAATCATTATGTCATCAACGGGTCGAAGACCTATATCACCAACGGCCAGAACGCCGACCTGATCCTCGTCTGCGTCAAGACCGACACCGAGGTGCAGCCGGCGTGGAAGGGTGTGTCGATCGTCCTCGTCGAGGCCGACCGCGAGGGTTTCCAGCGCGGGCGCAACCTCGACAAGATCGGACAGGACGAGGCCGATACGTCGGAGCTGTTCTTCAACGACGTCCGCGTGCCGATCACCAACTGCCTCGGCGAAGAGGGGCAGGGCTTCATCTATCTGATGAGCGAACTGCCGCAGGAGAGGCTGTCGATCGCGGTGAGCGCGCAGGCCTCGGCGCAGCGCGCCTTCGACGACACGGTCGAATATACGCGCGATCGCAAGGCGTTCGGCAAGCCGATCCTCGATTTCCAGAACAGCC
>JACDQN010000135.1 GCA_015657575.1 Sphingopyxis sp. | reverse complement strand
GCGACGGTGCGATGGCCCACCCCGCTGCGACTAGGGCGCAAGCGCCCAAGTCTCGCTGCCCCTCCCGCACGCGGGAGGGGAAATCAGTTCAATCCTTCAATGTCCAAAACCGGCCGCCAACAGCGATATCCCGAATTCGTCATCCCCAGCAGCTTGCTGTCCGTTGCGGCAGGGAATCCCCGACCAAGGAATTTTCTCTCGGCTGGCTGCCCCGCTGATTCAGCCGACTTCCGCGGACACCGCTTTCCTTCTGTTTCAATAGTGTGACACCAACGTAACACAGCGGTCATACGCCGCTGTCACTGGCCCCTCGACTCGCCGGTAGCCAACAGGCGCGGGCGATCTTCTCGCACTCCTCGGGGGACCCCATATGCTTCACACCGTCCGTTCGCGCATCCTGATTGGCACCTGCCTTTCGCTCGCCGCCGCACTTCCGGCCACCGCTTTCGCATCCGACGTCGTCGGCACCGTTACCGACGCGAGCAACACGCGCGCGCTGCAGGGGACCGAAGTGCGCATCGTCGAACTGGGCCGCGTCGCCGAAGCCGGCCGCGACGGCAGCTTCCGCTTCACCGACATCCCCGCCGGCACCTACACGCTGGAAGCGCGCTACATCGGCGCCGAACCGGCGACGCAGACCGTCGTCGTCCCCGAAACGGGCAGCGTGACGGCCAATGTCGTGCTCGGCACCGATGGCTCGATCCTCGTCATCGGCCAGGTCGCCAACCTGTCGAGCAGCCTGTCGCGCCAGCGCGCCGCCGACGGTGTCGAAAGCGTGCTGACCCGCGACGCGATCGGCCAGTTCCCCGACCAGAATGTCGCCGAATCGCTGCGCCGCCTGCCCGGCGTGAACATCCTGAACGACCAGGGCGAAGGCCGCTTCATCTCGGTTCGCGGTCTCGACCCCGAACTCAATTCGGCGTCGATCAACGGCGCACGCGTGCCAGCTCCGGAAAGCGACGTGCGCTCGGTCGCGCTCGACGTCGTCGCCGCCGAACTGATCGAATCGATCGAGGTCAAAAAGTCGCTGACTCCCGACATGGATGCCGACACGATCGGCGCGTCGATCGAGATCAACACCACCAGCGCCTTCGACCGCAAAAAGGACCTGCTGTCGGTCAAGCTGGAGGGCAGCTACAACAATTATGCCGACGCGCTGACCCCGAAGGGCAGTTTCGATTTCTCCACCCGCGTCACCGACAATTTCGGCATCGCCGGCGGCATCAGCTATTATCAGCGCAAGTTCGAAACCGACAATATCGAAGCGGCCGACTGGGACGAGGTCGGCGGTATCGCCTTTGCCCGCGAGCTCCAGTATCGCGACTATGACGTCGAGCGCAAACGCCTCGGCGGCTCGCTCAGCCTCGACTGGCGCCCGAGCGACACGACCAAGCTTTATGCCCGCGGCCTCTACAGCCAGTTTTCCGACCAGGAATATCGCGGCGACATCATCTTCATCCTCGACGAAGAGCGCATCAACCCGGTGTCGGGCAGCGCGACGACCGCCAATTTCCTGAGCAACCAGCAGGGCGTCGCGCCCACCGACGCGTCGCCGCGCATCGAAGTGCGCCGCCGCATGAAGGATCGCTTCGAAAAGCAGCGGATCGGATCGCTGGTCGTCGGCGGCGAGACCGAGACCGGCCCGTGGAAGCTGACCTATTCGGGCGCCTATTCGGAGGCGACCGAAAAGGAAGACGGCTCGGTCGATCCGACGCGTTTCCGCGCGCGCTTCGCGGGGTCGGGCGCGAACCAGGTCGGCGTCAATTTCGACTATTCGGATCCGCGCCGTCCGTCGTTCGCGATCACCGGCAACACGACGCTGTTCAACAACCCCGGCAGCTACGGCTTCAACGAGCTGGAATATACCGACCTGTCGGATTCGAAGGATCGTGAATGGACGGTACGCGGCGACGTGTCGCGCGAATTCGCGATGAACGATGGCAGCTTCACCCTGCAGGGCGGCGTCAAGTCGCGCTGGCGTTCGAAATCCTACAACCTCGACGCGCTCGTCTATGACGGATTCAACGGCAGCTACACGCTCGCGAACGTACTGGGCAGCGGCTACAATTACCGTATCCAGGACCTCGGGCCGCTGCCCGACAAGAATGCGCCGACCATCTTCTACGAAGGCGGCACCAGCGCTTTCATCCTCAACGACGCCGACACGATCATCAACTCGGCCTCGTCGGACTATGCGATCGACGAGGATGTGCTCGCCGGTTATGTGCTCGGCCGTTACGACGGCAGCGCGCTGCGCATCGTCGGCGGCGTGCGCGTCGAGCGCACGCACAACGACATCATGGCCTTTACGACCAACGAGGATACGCTGGACGTCACGCCGAACCAGGTGTCGCGCAGCTATACCGACTGGCTGCCGAGCCTGACGCTCCGTTTCGAGCCGGCAAAGAATGTCGTGCTGCGCCTCGCGGGCTACAAGAATCTGGTGCGCCCCAAGCTGTCGAACCTCGCGCCGCGTATCCTGGTGAACGAGGATGACGAGGCCGAATTCGGCAACCCGAACCTGAAACCCTATCGCGCATGGAACATCGACGCGTCGGCCGAATGGTATCCCAGCAACAGCTCGGCGCTGACCGCCGGGGTGTTCTGGAAATCGATCGACGATTTCATCGTCGAGATCACCGACACCAATCCGGGCGAGATTCTGGGCGTTCCCTATACGCAGGCAACGACCTTCGCCAATGGAGAGACCGCCAAGGTCAAGGGCGTCGAGCTGAGCTTCGCGCAGCGCTTCACCTTCCTCCCCGCGCCGTTCGACGGGCTGCTGATCAACGCCAACTACACTTATACCGACGCCACGGGCACGGTGTTCGCGGGCGACGATCTGACCGATCCGCGCCGCATCAGCCTGCCCGCCTCGTCGAAGCACACGTTCAACGTCGCACTCGGATATGAAAAGGGCCCGGTCTCGCTGCGCGCGGCGGGCACCTATCGCGACAAATATCTCGACGAACTGGGCGGCGACGCCGACGAAGACCGCTATGTCGACCAGCATTTCCAGCTCGACCTGTCGGCGAAGTTCCGCGTCACCAAGGACATCCGCCTGTTCGCCGAATGGGTGAACGTCACCGACGCGCCCTATTTCGCCTATCAGAACTTCGCGGGCGCCAAGCGCATCCTGCAGTATGAAAAATACAGCTGGACGGCGAAGTTCGGCGTTTCGGCCAGCTTCTGACGGCGGGTGACAGGGAAGAGATGACGATGAAGAAGCGGACGTTCGGTCTGCCGCTGCTCGCGGCCGCCATGCTATCCACCGCCGGCGCCGCCGAGCCGGCGACCACCGGCTTCGCCATCGTCACGCAGACCGAGGATGGCCATCCCATCCCCCGGTCTGCGGGTCTTCCCTATGCGCCCAAAAACCTTCCCGACCGCATCGTCCTCACGCCCGGGGCCGACCCGGCGCGCGCGATGGCGGTCGCCTTTCGCACCGACACCGCGCAGGCCGAGTCCCAGGCCCAGATCGCGGTGTCGGTCGACGGGCCGACGCTGGGGGAAAAGGCCAGGCTGGTCACCGGCAAGGCGATGCCGGTCGACAGCAGCTATGGCCGCGCGCTCTATCATCAGATCCGCTTCACCGGCCTCGCCCCCGACACCGTCTATGCGTACCGAGTCAAAGGCGCCGCGGGCTGGGGCGAATGGTATCAGTTCCGCACCGCCGCGGCCGAAGACAAGCCCTTCCGCTTCCTCTATCTCGGCGACATCCAGAACGGCATTTTGACCTATGCCGGCCGCGTGATCCGCCAGGCCTTCCTCGCCAATGGCGACATCCGCCTCGTCGCGCATGCCGGCGACCTCGTCGGCCAGCGCGACGACCTCGACCATGACGACGAATGGGGCGAGTGGAACCAGGCCGGCGGCTATAATTATGCCAGCGTCCCGCAGGTGCCCGCGACGGGCAATCACGAATATGTCGACCTGATCAAGCCCGACGGCAGCGAAAGCCGGCGGCTCGGCCCCTATTGGCCGGCACAGTTTGCGCTTCCTTCCAACGGCGCCGACCCGGTCAAAGCGACGACCTATTACACCGATTTTCAGGGCGTGCGCTTCATCGTCCTCGACGGCACCGCCGCGATCGACCTGGGGTCGATGCAGGCGCAGACCGAATGGCTCGACCGGACGCTCGCGTCGAGCAAGGCGAACTGGAACGTCGTGCTGTTCCATCAGCCGGTGTTCACCTGCGCGCGCCCGAACGACACCGCCGAGATCAAGGCGGCGTGGAAGCCGGTGTTCGAAAAGCGCAAGGTCGACCTGGTGCTGCAAGGCCACGACCATTGCTACAGCCGCCTGACCGGCGAAGCCGGGCGCGACACGAATGCGAAAGCGCGCGCCGACGGCAGCATCCAGGGTCCGGTCTATCTGGTGTCGGTGACGGGGTCGAAGATGTACAAGCTCAACGACCGCACCCCCTGGCAGCCCGACAAGGTCGCCGAGGCGACCGAACTCTATCAGATCGTCGACGTCGAGCCGAAGCGCCTCAAGTTCCGGACCTTCACCGCGTCGGGCAAGCTTTACGACGGCTTCGACCTCGAACGCACGGCGAAGGGCAACCGCCTCAGCGAAATCGCCGAGTCGACGCTTGCGGCCCGGCGCTGCACGGGCGATGTCGGTCCCGACGGCGGCGCCTGCGTCGCGTCGGGCAAGTAACAGCATCAAAGGGACGATGATGACCGTACATTGGAAACTGCTCGCCGCGGCAACGCTCGCTTCGACACTCGCGGGCTGCGCGGCAAAGGAGCCCGTCTTCGCCGGCCTCCCCCCGGTTCAGGTCACCGCCACCGGCGAGACCGATCCCGTGGGTACGGGCAAGACCGACGCCGCCGACGATCCCGCGATCTGGGTCGATCCGGCCAACCCGAACCGCGCGCTGATCATCGCGACCGACAAGAAAGCGGGCGTCCACGTCTATGATCTCGCCGGCAAGGACATCGCCTTCATCAAGAGCGGCCTCGTCAACAATGTCGACGTCGCGGGCCATATCGTCGCCGCAAGCGACCGCAACGACGGCGTCAACGCGCATATCGCGCTATTCCGCCTCGAACCCGACAAGCCCTCGCTGACCGCGCTCGGTCGTGCGGCCGCGGGCAGCGGCGAAGCCTATGGCTTCTGCCTCAAGAAAACCGCACCCGGCGCGCCGCTGACCGCCGCGCTGATCATCAAGGACGGCACCGTGCGCGTCGGGACGCTGACCGCCGAAGCCACCCCCAGCTTCACGAAGCAGTGGGAATATAAGATCCCGACCCAGTCGGAGGGCTGCGTTTTTGACGGCGACACGCTCTATGTCGGCGAAGAAGATGCGGGCATCTGGGAACTGAAGCAGAGCGGCAGCACCGCGGCGGCGCGCCTCGTCGCCCCGATCGACAACCAGCGCCTCGTCGCCGATGTCGAGGGCCTTGCGACGATCGACCACAAGGGCCAGCGCTACCTCCTCGCATCGTCGCAGGGCGACAATGCCTATGCGGTCTTCAAACTGCCGGGGGTGGACTATGTCGGCCGCTTCGCCGTTGCCGCGGGAACATTCGGCGCGACGAGCGAGACCGACGGGATCGAAGCGGTTGCGGGCAATTTCGGCCCCGCCTTCCCCGACGGCATCTTCCTCGCGCAGGACGGCGACAACGCGCCCAAGGCGCAGAATTTCAAACTGGTGCGCTGGGACCAGATCGCGGCGGCGCTGGGGCTGTAACAATTATATCTTGGCTCCTCCCTGTCGCGAAGCAATGGGGGAGGTGGCAGCGCGAAGCGCTGACGGAG
>JACDQN010000134.1 GCA_015657575.1 Sphingopyxis sp. | reverse complement strand
GCTGGCCGGTGCGGGATGCGGCGACGGGGGACCAAATCAAAGGCTGGGGGCAGCGCAGGGTGGCAATCATCGGGGATCGGCATGGCTTGGACGCAAGGGATGGAGCAGTGAGCGGCGAAGCCGCTATGCTCTGGCCGCGCGTCGCCGAAGGGCTGCGCCGCGACCTTGGCGCGCGCACCTTCGACCATTGGCTGAAGCCCGTCCGGTTTGCCGATTATTGCACGCTGTCGGGCGTGGTCACGCTCGAGACCGCGAGCCGCTTTTCGGCCAACTGGATCAACGAGCGTTTCGGCGAGCGTCTCGCGCTCGCGTGGCGCCACCATCTGCCCGCGGTGCGCAGCGTGACGGTGCGCGGCGGCGCAGCAGCCGAGGACCGTGCGGCGATCCTCGCGAGCCAGCCCTTGCCGGCCTTCGATGCGCCTGCTGCGGTCCCGGTGGCCAATCCCGCGCTGCTCAGCTTCGACCCGCGCCTGTCGTTCGAGCGTTTCGTCGTCGCGCGCAGCAATATCCTCGCCGCCAATGCCGCCCGCCGGATGGCGATGGCCGAGACGCCGCAGTTCAATCCGCTCTATCTCTGTTCGGGCACCGGCCAGGGCAAGACGCACCTCCTGCAGGCGATCGCGCAGGATTATGCTGCGGCGCATCCGACCGCGACCATCATCCTGATGTCGGCGGAAAAATTCATGCTCGAATTCGTCGGTGCGATGCGCGGCGGCGACATGATGGCGTTCAAGGCGCGGCTGCGCGCCGCCGACCTGCTGCTGCTCGACGATCTGCAGTTCGTGATCGGCAAGAATTCGACTCAGGAAGAATTGCTCCACACGATCGACGATCTGATGACGGCCGGCAAGCGCCTCGTCGTCACCGCCGACCGCCCGCCCGCGATGCTCGACGGGGTCGAGGCGCGGCTGCTGTCGCGGCTGTCGGGCGGGCTCGTCGCCGATATCGAGGCGCCCGAGGATGATCTGCGCGAACGCATCATCCGCCAGCGGCTTGCCGCGATGCCGATGGTCGAGGTGCCCGACAGCGTCGTCGCCTATCTGGTCAAGCATTTCACGCGCAATATCCGCGAGCTCGAAGGGGCGCTCAACAAGCTGCTGGCCTATGCCGCGCTCACCGGCACGACGGTCGACCTGGCGCTCGCCGAGGACCGGCTGGCCGAAAATGTCCGCAGCGCGCGTCCGCGGATCACGATCGACGAGATCCAGCGCGCGGTGTGCGCGCACTACCGCCTCGACAAGGCGGAAATGGCATCGAAGCGCCGCGTCCGCGCCGTCGCGCGCCCGCGGCAGGTTGCGATGTACCTCGCCAAGGAACTGACGCCGCGCTCCTATCCCGAGATCGGCCGCCGGTTCGGCGGGCGCGACCATTCGACGGTGATCCACGCGGTGCGCACGGTCGAGGCACTGCGCGTCGCCGACAGCGAACTCGACGCCGAAATCGCGGCGATCCGGCGCAGTCTCAACAGCTGATCCACCGCTTTTTCCGGGCTTATCCCCGGAGTTGTCCACATCGTTGCGGGCCGTTGTTTGATGCCGGCTTTGGGGTGGGGAGCGGACGTTAGCTCGCCCTCTTTCGTCATCCCGGACTTGATCCGGGATCCATGACGCCGGCGCGCTATGATCCCGGATCAAGTCAACGAGCCACGCGTCTCATTCGAGGATGACCGAGGAAGAGATCATCCTCCCTGTACGCGAAGCGATGGGGAGGGGGACCGCGCCCAAAG
>JACDQN010000133.1 GCA_015657575.1 Sphingopyxis sp. | reverse complement strand
TCCCGGGCTTGACCCGGGATCCCGCTTTTTTGGGGATAGGCTAGCTCCGCCCTCAAGCTGGACCCCGGATCAAGTCCGGGGTGACGAAGAAAGGGAACGTCCGCTTCCGGCCGGCACCCGCCTTCGTGTCCATTGTCGCGGCCAAAAGAAAGGGCGGGAAAGTCCCGCCCCATGATCGATCAGTCGCCTTCGCCCGGTTCGGGCGAGAAATATTTGTCGAACTTGTCCTCGACGCCCTTGAACTCGTCGGCGTCGGCGGGGGTTTCCTTCTTGACCGTGATGTTCGGCCATTCGGCGCTGAACTTGCTGTTCACCTCGAGCCACTTTTCGAGACCGCTCTCGGTGTCGGGCAGGATCGCTTCGGCCGGGCATTCGGGTTCGCACACGCCGCAGTCGATGCACTCGTTCGGGTTGATGACGAGCATATTCTCGCCCTCGTAGAAACAGTCGACGGGGCACACCTCGACGCAGTCCATATATTTGCACCGGACGCAGGCATCGGTGACGACATAGGTCATGGTTTTGCTCCCTCGCTCGGCGGCACCCTTGCCGTCCGGACAATGATCGTCCCGCCTCTAAGCCGCGCGAATGTGACGCGTCAACGCAAAGCGACAGTTGCGAATCACTCTCAATCGATAGGCAAAATCATGCGCTTTCGGGCGACAGCTTTTCCTCGCACGCCGATAGCTCAGCTGGAGGCGGCGGGCGCCGGCGAATCGAGTTTGACATAGCAGGCCTGCGCCTCGGACGCCGGACCGCGGCGGAGCGGCAGCGTCAGGAGGCGGACGACCTCGATCCGCTCGCCGACCGGCAGCACCAGCGTCGCCCCCGCATGCACCGCACAGGAAGAGCGCGTGACGCGCCGCCCGTCGAGCCGGATATGCCCCGTCTCGACCATCGCCTGCGCAAGGCTGCGCGAGCGGGCAAAGCGCAGGAACCAGAGCAGCTTGTCGAGTCGGATGCTTCCTGCGGCGCCGGGGCTGGCCATCGACGCGTCAGTCCTTGCGCGCGTCGGCGAGCATCGCGGCGAGGCCGGCGAAGGGGCTGTTCGGCGACGGCCCGCGCCGATCCGGACGCGGCGACCGCGCGGCATCCGTATGGAGTTTGACCTGCTTGCCGCCTTTGCCCTTCGCCTGCTTGACCGGCGGGCGGCGGGCAGCGCCTTCGGATGCGGAGCGCGGTGCGGCGGCGCCCTTGCGGTCCTTCTTGCGGCGCGGGCGCTTGTCGGGTGCTTTGCGCAGCCCCGACCAGCGCCAGCGCTGGAGCAGCGGGTCGCCGACGCTGCGGAATCCGAAGCTGCCAAGCAAGGCGCGGCGCGTTTCCTCGTCGAGGCCGAGCGAGGTCGCGAGCGCCGGGTCGATCACAAAGCCCGGCGGCGGGGCGCTGTGCGCCTCGTCTTCGCCATGATCGTCGTGGTGATGCTCGTCGCCGCCCGCAACGGGTGAGGTCGGGGGCGCGGCGGCCTGCATGCGCGCGGCATGGGCCTGCCGAGCAAGCTTTTCGGCCATGTCGATACGCAGCCAGCCCGACGCGCAGCGGCGGAAGCCGGCGATGGCGAGCCCCGCCTGGCTGCCGTTTTTCTGCAGCACCGCGCCATGCGGCGGCAGCGCGGGAACCTGGCCGCCCTGCTGCGCGGCAATCAGCGCGGCGCGCCAGCGCACCGCTTCGGGCTTGAGCAGCAGCGGGTGGAAAATGTCGAGCGAGCCGATGGTGAGCCCGAGCTTGCGCAGTTGCGGTCGCTCTTCCTGCGCGAGCATGTTGAGCTGTTCTTCGACCGTCGCGCGGGAAATCGTCCCGGCATTGTCGGTGAGCGCGGCGAGCAGCGCGCGGACCCTTGGCGGCGTGAAAAGGTCGCCCGCCGCTTCGCCCATCGCAGCGAGCGGTGCGGCGTGGCGCGCGAGCTGATCGGCGACGAAGCGCTGGAGCCGCTCGGCGATCGCCTGCACCTGGCCCGGTTCGAGGCGGCGGAGCGAGGGGTCGATCTGGATCGCGGGTTGGACGAGCGTCGGCCCGCGCGCAAGCGCCGCGATGACATGGCCGTGCCAGGCCAGGCGCGGCGCGGTGCCGGGTTCGGCCATGAGCGACAGCGCGCTGTCGTCCCCCTCCGCGAGCGCGGTCGCGCGGCGCGCGAGTTCGGCGCGCAGATGCTTTTCGGCGGCCGCGAGCAGCATGCGGTGGTCGCTCGCCTTGGCGACGGGGTCGACCTTGAATTGAAAGCCCTTAAGGGTGCCGATCGCTTCGCCGTCGACCGCGACGGTTCCGTCGGCGCCGACCGCGACGGGCAGGGCTGCGCCGCGCTGCCCCGCATCGCGCAGCAGCAGCGCGAGGCGCCGGTCGACGAAGCGCTGCGCGAGCGCGGCGTGCAGCGCGTCGGAGAGGCGCGATTCAAGCGCTTGCGTTTGCTCGGTCCAGCCGGCGCCCCCCGCGATCCAGTCGCCGCGCTGCGCGATGAAGCAGAGCGTGCGCACCGCGGCTATGCGGCTTGCAAGCTGGTCGATGTCGCCCTCGATATCATCGAAGCGCGCGAGCCGCCGCGCGAACCAGTCGGGATCGACCATCCCGTCGCCGCTCGTCCGCCATTGCCAGAGCTTGAGCACGGTGCGGCTGTGATGCTCGGCGCCCAATTGCTCGAAGTCGGGGAGGCCGCAGACGTCCCATAGCCGCTCGACCGCTTCGGGGTCGCCGGCGTGCATCCGCACTTCCATGTCGCCCGCCAGATGCTTGAGCACCGCAATGTCGACCGCCTCGGGCGCCGGGCGCAGCATCGGCTGCGACGGCGGCTGGCCGAGGTCGGCGATCAGCCGGTCGAGCGTGTCGAAGCGCGGCGTCGGGTTGCGCCAGAAGAGGGTGGGGAGCGGCGGGAAATGATGCCCCTCGATCGACGCGATTTCCTCGGGCGTGAAGCCGCCCTGCGGCAGGCCGACGGTGCCGAAGCTGCCGTCCTGCTGGTGCCGGCCGGCGCGGCCGGCGATCTGTGCCATTTCGGATATCGTCAGGCGGCGGAGACGGCGGCCGTCGAATTTCTGAAGGCTGGCAAAGGCGACATGGTTGACGTCGAGGTTGAGCCCCATTCCGATCGCATCGGTCGCGACCAGATAATCGACCTCGCCCGCCTCGAACATCGCGACCTGCGAATTGCGCGTCTTCGGGCTGAGCGCGCCCATCACGACGGCGGCGCCGCCCGAAAAGCGGCGGAGCATCTCGGCGATCGCGTAGACCTCCTCGGCCGAGAAGGCGACGATCGCCGAGCGCTTGGGCAGGCGCGACAGTTTCGCGGTGCCGGCATAGCTCAGCGTCGAAAAGCGCGGGCGGGTGATGATCTCGGCTTCGGGGGCGAGGCTGCGGACGAGCCCTTGATGCTGGCCGAGCCGAGGATCATCGTTTCCTCGCGGCCGCGGCGCGCAGCAGCCGGTCGGTGAAGACATGGCCGCGTTCGGGGTCGGCGCCGAGCTGCGCCTCGTCGATGCCGACGAAGGCGACGTCGCGTGTCACCGGCAGCGCTTCCATCGTCCCAAGCAGATAGCGTGCGTCGGGCGGCATGATCCGCTCTTCGCCGGTGATCAGCCCGACATGCGCCGCCCCCTTCACCGCAACGACGCGGTCGTAGACTTCGCGCGCGAGCAGGCGGAGCGGAAAGCCGATCATCCCGCTCGAATGGGCGGTCAGGCGCTCGACCGCCAAATGGGTTTTGCCGGTGTTGGTGGGGCCAAGGACGGCCTTGACCGGGTGGGAAGAGAATGACGTCATTGTCTTGAGTCTCACGCTGGCATGGGCGCGGGCGCGGTGCAACAGCGGATCGTCGAACAGGGACGCGCCGCCGCATTTTTCCGCAAGGCTTGCACAATATCCCGACGGGAACACGGCTTGCCGCAACAGCGTCCGTGCGCGGGGCCATTAAATTGACTTTAACGACCTTTCTTTACAGACAGCGGGTCGAAAATATCATTCGACGGCAGGGCTCGGGAGGCCCGTCGAACGGGGGTTGCAGTTTTTGTTCCAGCGTCATGAACCCATCGCGGGAATGTCCGGCAATGCGGCCGTGCTGTCGATGGCGCAGGCGATTTCGCTTCGCGTGCCCGATGCGGAGCCGCGGCTGTCGTGGCGCGACCGGCTGGCGCAGCTCGATCTGGTTCCCGATCTCGGTGACAATATCGGTTCGCGGGAATGGTGGCGCGGTCTGGCTACGCTGACCCTGCTGTGCACCTCGGCCATCGCGACCTTTCCTGGAATTGCCCCGCTTTCGGACGGCGGTGCGCCTGCGCTCGACGCCGCCGATTTCAACGAGGCGCGCGCGCAGATGATCGTGCCGCTCGCGCTCGGCGGCGATACCGGGCGCCACATGGCGGCGACCGACGCGGTGCGCCCGCTCACCCAGACTCCCGAACGCCCGCAGATCGAACTCACCGCGACGCTGGGCAGCGGCGACAGCTTCGCCCGCGTGCTCGAACGCTCGGGCGTCGGCGGCAGCGAGGCGCGGGCGCTGGCGCAGCAGGTGTCGGGCGCAGTACCGCTGTCCGACATCGCGCCGGGCACGCGCATCGACCTGATTCTGGGACGCCGCGCAGCCCGCACCATGCCGCGCCCGGTCGAAGCGCTCGCGATGCGCGCGCGTTTCGACCTGCGCATCGAGATGGAGCGGATGAACGGCCAGCTCGTGATGCGCCGCATCCCGATCGCGGTCGACGCGACGCCGCTGCGCATCCGCGGCCGCGTCGGCGACAGCCTCTACCGCTCGGCGCGCGCGGCGGGTGCGTCGCCCGAATCGATCCAGTCGTACCTGCGCGTCATCGGCAAGCAGATTTCGGTCGGCAGCGACATCCGGGCGAACGACGAATTCGACATCATCGTCGACCATCGCCGCGCCGAAACGGGCGAGAGCGAGACGGGCAAGCTGCTGTACGCGGGTCTCGTCCGCGGCGGCAAATCGAAGCTGTCGATGCTCGAATGGAACAAGGACGGCCGCAGCCAGTGGTTCGAAGCCTCGGGCGTCGGCGAACAGCGCGGCGGCATGGCGCGCCCGTCGAACGGTCGCATCACCTCGACCTTCGGGATGCGGCGCCACCCGATCCTCGGTTATAAACGCATGCACAGCGGCATCGACTTCGGCGGCGGTTATGGTGCTCCGATCTATGCTGTCACCGACGGTGTCGTGACGATCGCCGGGCGGCATGGCGGTTTCGGCAATTATGTGAAGCTCAGCCACGCCGGCGGGCTCGGCACCGGCTATGGCCATATGAGCCGCATCGCGGTGCGCCCGGGCCAGCGCGTCACGCGCGGACAGGTCATCGGCTATATCGGCTCGACCGGCCTCTCGACCGGGCCGCACCTTCATTACGAACTCTATCGCAACGGGCGTGCGGTGAACCCGTCGTCGGTCACTTTCGTCACCCGCGCCGCGCTCGAGGGCAAGGAACTTGCGGCCTTCCGCGCGCGCATCCGCCAGCTGACCGCGGTCGCTCCGGGCGCCGCACTGACCCCGATCGCGCCGAAGCAGATCGAAGGGCCCAAGCTCGGCAGCCTCGCCGACGTCGCGTCGAAGCGCGCGGGCGACGGAATCTGACCCGAACCCGGCTGCGGCAATATCGGTTTGCGGTGCGGGCCGGCGCCGCTATTGACGCCGCATGACCCAAGCCGTTTTCCCCGATCTCCGCCTCCGCCGCACCCGCCGTACCGGCTGGAGCCGTGCGATGGTGCGCGAAACGCAGCTGGCGCCGTCGAACCTGATCTGGCCGCTGTTCGTCTGTTCGGGATCTGGCGCCGAAGAGCCGATCGCAAGCCTGCCGGGCGTATCGCGCTGGTCGGTCGACCGGATCGTCGAACGCGCGCGCGAAGCGGTCGCCGCGGGCATCCCCTGCGTCGCGCTTTTTCCCTATACCGAAGCCGACCGGCGCAGCGAGGACGGCGCCGAAGCGCTCAACCCCGACAATCTGATGTGCCGCGCGGTCGCCGCGATCAAGCAGACGCTCGGCGACGATATCGGCGTGCTCACCGACGTCGCGCTCGACCCCTATCACCAGCCACGGGCAGGACGGGCT
>JACDQN010000132.1 GCA_015657575.1 Sphingopyxis sp. | reverse complement strand
GGAAGGTTGGATCTGGTAAGCTCTATGATTACGACATCATCCTGCTCGACCTGAACCTGCCGACATGCACGGATATGAGTGTGCTGAAAAAGCTGCGCACCGCCAAGGTGCAGACGCCGGTGCTGATCCTGTCGGGCATTTCGGAAATGGATTCGAAGGTGCGCTCGTTCGGCTTTGGCGCCGACGATTATGTCACCAAGCCGTTCCACCGCGACGAGCTGGTCGCCCGCATCCATGCGGTCGTGCGCCGCTCGAAGGGCCACAGCCAAAGCGTGATCAAGACGGGCAAGCTGGCGGTCAACCTCGACACCAAGACGGTCGAAGTCGACAGCACCCGCGTGCATCTGACCGGCAAGGAGTATCAGATGCTGGAGCTGCTTTCGCTTCGCAAGGGTACGACGCTGACCAAGGAAATGTTCCTGAACCACCTCTATGGCGGCATGGACGAACCCGAACTGAAGATCATCGACGTCTTCATCTGCAAGCTGCGCAAGAAGCTCGCGCTCGCTTGTGGCGGCGAAAATTACATCGAGACGGTCTGGGGCCGCGGCTATGTGCTGCGCGACATCGACGACGAGGGCAATGAAGTCCGCCGCGTCGCCTGACGCCGCAGCCGACCGCCAAATTTACCGAGGGGACCCGGCGCGGAGCGATCCGCGCCGGTTTTCTTTTGCGCGCAGGCGTTGCGGCGGCGGTTCGCGATGCTAGGGTCGGGACCCATTGATTCCACATTCGCGTCCCTGCGGGATTTGATCGATTTTGCCCAGGCCAGCGTCGAAAAGTCTTGAAATATTGACATATTCCTTCGCCTTTCCTCCTTGCCGAGCAAAATCGCTTCAAACCTCGAACGTGGAATCAATGGGTCCTGACCTTAAGCTGCGCGCCATGATCCGCCGGGTCGCCGCCTTGTTTCTTGTCGCCTGCGCGTTGCCGGTCGCAGCGGCCGAGCCGGTGCGCGTGACAATGCACAGCGAGGCAGACAAGTCGCACACGATGGTCCACGAGGCGCTCGTCGATGCGCCTATTGCCGACGTCTGGACCGCGATCTCGACGCCGCAAGGCTGGATGGGCTGGGCAGTGCCCATTGCGTGGATATCGCCGGCCGACTCCGATGTGCTCGAAACCAGCTATGACAGAAATGACGCGCCGGGCGCTGCCGGGACGATCCAGCAACGCTTTATCATACGCATTCCGGGTCGCCTGCTCGCGTTCCGCACGATCAAGGCGCCGGCGGGCTTCCCGCACTGGGAAAGCTATCGCGGCGTGACGAATGTGTTCGAGCTCGAAGCGGAAAATGGTGCGACTCGCGTGCGGCTGACATCGACCGGTTATCCGGACGATGATGCCGGGCGCGCGCTGCTCGCCTTTTTCGAGAGCGGCAACGCCCGGACGCTTGAAAATCTTCAGCACCGTTTTGCGAACGGTCCGGTCGATTGGACGAAGCGCTGACCGGTCAGGAGGGCGGTGTGTGTTTTCGGCCGGTGGCGGGCATGAGATCCTCCCCGCTTGCGGGGAGGGGGACCGCCGCAGGCGGTGGAGGGGGGTGGCTTTCTAAAGCGGCACTGCGTGACGATGCGAGCCCCCTCCGTCAGCGCTTCGCCGAAGGCGAAGTTTATCCTGAGCGCCTGCAAGGCAGCCGAAGGGCGCTGCCACCTCCCCACAAGTGGGGAGGATTAAGGAATGTCCGCTCTCCACCCCAAGGCCGACGTCAACTCTGCGATGGCATCAGCCGATGCACGGGCCCGAATTGCGCAATCGCCGCGCCGACAAAGGGCAGCGCGACGAGCCACAACCGCACGCCCGTTACGCCGAACGGGCTGGCGATGCTGATCGCCGCCGTAGCGCCGAGTCCGGCGCAGATGAGCAGCAGGCCGACGATCAGGCGCCAGTGCGGCACCTCGCCGCTGTCCTTGATGGCACGTTCGTAGCGCGCGAAAAGCATGATCAGCGGGAAAAGTGCGGCGATATAGAGAATGAACCACAGTGGACGCGCGAGCCACCATGACGGGCTGCCGGGCTGCACATCGAGTCCGATCCCGCCGAAGAGCCACGCCGCGACCATCACGAGCACGAAGGCGGTCAGGTGCCAGAGGTAGATCGTCATGATCATGCCGTTGACGAGCACGACGCCGGTCCAGATGCGAAGATTGTCCAGCATCCGCCGCCCTGCGGGTTCGAGCACAAGCGCGATGCCCGCCTGCGCGATGCCGAGCGCGAGCAGCGCCAGCGTCGGCGGCATAGAATTGCTGAGATCCGATCCCGGCACGCCGATCATCGCGACCGGATAGGGCCCGAGACCGACGAGAAGGAAAAGCGCGGCAAGCCCGCCGAGCCCCCACAGGAGCGCCCTGCCCGGCGGCAGCCGCCCCTCGCTCCACGCAAAGCCGAGCTGGTGGATCGCGAGCCACACAAAACCGAAATTCACGAAATTCACATGGGGAACACCGAAGCGCAGCGACGCGACGTCGATCGCGGCGGCGCCGGCGGCCATCACCCAGAAGGACGCAAAGCCCCAGCGTTTCCACGCCCTCCACGTCAGCGGCACGACCGCGGCGACCATCAGATAGACCGACAGGAACCACACCGGGATCAGCGCAAGCTGCGCCGCCATCGCCACGACGCCGCGCTCGATCCCCGCCAGCGTCCCGAACATCGCGACGAGCGTCCAGATCAGGAACAGCGGCAGCACCGGGTTGATCAGCCGCTGCAACCGCCCGCTGTACCAGTTTTCGTAGGAGCCCCCTTGCGCAGTCGCCGCCCACGACATGCCGTTCGAAAAACCGCCGACGAGGAAGAAAAGCGGCATCACCTGAAAACCCCAGGTCAGCCACTGCGTCCAGGGCAAGATGCCGAGCAGGTGCCCGCCCTCGACCGCGCCGTCCTTCATATAGGGCGCCGCGACCAGCCAGTGGCCGACGACGACCGCGAGAATCGACAGCGCCCGCAGGAAATCGACATAGCGGTTGCGTTCGGGCAGCGCCATCGACGCCATCTCATTCGCGCGCGACCAGATGTTTTTGCGAACGGCGCCAGTGGTTTCGTTCAAGACCTCTTCCCTCCCCGACAGAAAGTCCAAGCTAGTGTCGCATCGCACCGACGCAAGCCTTTGCCTTGGCGCGCGAGCCTTGCTATCGGCTCCGGGCAATGGCCAGCACCACAGACGACATTCCTCCTTCAGAACCCGTTCCCGGCATGATCGATACCCCGTTCGACAGCGCGCTGTCCGAACGTTATCTCGTCTATGCGCTGTCGACGATCACCGCGCGCTCGCTCCCCGATCTCCGCGACGGGTTGAAGCCCGTCCACCGCCGCCTGCTGTGGGCGATGCGTGCGATGCGGCTCGACCCGTCGCAGGGGTACAAGAAATCGGCGCGCGTCGTCGGCGATGTCATCGGCAAATTCCACCCGCACGGCGACACCGCGGTCTATGACGCGATGGTCCGCCTTGCGCAGGATTTCTCGCTCCGCTACCCGCTCGTCGACGGCCAGGGCAATTTCGGCAATATCGACGGCG
>JACDQN010000131.1 GCA_015657575.1 Sphingopyxis sp. | reverse complement strand
TTCCGATCGCGACGGCAATCGCCGGAAACCCGCGCTCGCGTGCGGCTTTCGCAATCGCCTTTGGCTCGATCGCTCCCTCCAGCATCGTGAAACTGGAAAAGACGCGCAGGGGAACAAAAGGGCTATAGGCCATCGAATGACGCTACAGTGACAGCGGCGATTCGACTATGCCCTAATCACCTCCCCCGCGCAGGCGGGGGCATCGGATCAGCCCAACAGCTCCTCAATCTCCTTGCGCAACTGCTCGGGCTTGGTCGTCGGCGCGTGACGCGACACCGTCTTCCCCTCGCGATCGACGAGGAACTTCGTGAAATTCCACTTGATCCCGCTGCCCAGCAGCCCGGTCTTTTCATTTTTCAGATGCTTGAAGATCGGATCGGCGTCGTCACCATTGACGTCGATCTTCGCCATCAGCGGGAAGGATACGTCGTAGGTCAGCGAGCAGAAATTCTTGATTTCATCGGCATCGCCCGGCTCCTGCGCGCCGAACTGGTTGCACGGAAAAGCGAGCACTTCGAACCCGCGATCCTTATAATCGCGGTACAATTCTTCCAGCCCCTCATATTGCGGGGTGAAGCCGCATTTGGACGCGGTGTTGACGATCAGAAGCACCTTGCCGCGATAGTCCGACAGCGACTGCTCGCCGCCACCCGCCAGCTTGGCCGAAAAATCATAGAGACCCATATCATTTCTCCCCCGCCTTCCGCGGCCTGTAGATGAAATCGAAACTCGTGGCCCAACTGCCTCCCTGATCGGCCGACTGTTCGCCATGCTGCCTGATCGAACCGTCGGCATGGGGCGTGAAGGTCATCCGCGTCAGCTTGCCTTTATCGCCGGAGGCTGGCCCGGTCAGCACCATCTGACCCTCGGCGGGACCGCCATCGAAGTCGACCCGCATACCGCTGCTGTCGACCCACATCTGGCGCCAATGACCGCGCTCCTTGTCATAATGGCTGAACGATCCGCCTCCGCCGCCTTTCAAGGGCTTCCACGTCTCGCGGATCGCACAGCCCATGAACATCGCCTCGATGCTGCTCGTGGCTATCCGGGTCGAGCCGCCATTGGAATAGACGTCCCACTCGCCGATCCAGAAGTCGAACGCGCGATATTCGGGCGCGGTGCAGGCGGACTGAACCAGCGGCGCGGGCTGCTGGGGCACCGCGGGCGGCGCCGGCGGCAACAGGATCGGAGGCGGCGGGGGCGGCGGCGACTGAAAACCGGCCGACGCGGGCACTGCGGCGAGCGCGAGTGCAGAAACAGCTGCCAAACGGATCATTTCCACCCCTTCGGCCGGCATCCTACGCCTCGATATGCCCCTCGTGCAAGCGCAGCACACGGTCCATCCGCGCCGCGAGCCGCTCGTTATGCGTCGCGACCAGCGCTGCCGATCCATGGTCGCGCACCAGCTTGACGAACTGGTCGAACACCCGATCGGCCGTCGCTTCGTCGAGATTGCCGGTGGGCTCGTCGGCGAGCACCAGCAGCGGCCGGTTCGCCAGCGCGCGAGCCACCGCGACGCGCTGCTGTTCGCCGCCCGACAGCTTGCTCGGCTTGTGATGCAGCCGCTCGGCAAGCCCCAGCCGTCCCAGCAGGTCGGCGGCACGCTCCTCGGCCTCGGCCTGGCTCGCGCCGCGGATCAACTGCGGCAGCACGACATTCTCGATCGCGTTGAAATCGGGGAGCAGATGGTGGAACTGATAGACGAACCCGATCTTCTCGCGCCGCGTCTTCGTCCGCTCCCCCTGATCGAAGCGCGTCACATCCTCGCCGTCGATGCGGATCGTGCCGCCGAAGCCGCCTTCGAGCAGACCGACCGCTTGCAGCATCGTCGATTTGCCCGATCCCGAAGGCCCAAGCAGCGCGACGATCTCACCGCGACGAAGATTGGCGTTCACGCCGCGCAGCACGTCGATCGTTACCTCGCCCTGCGTGAAGCTACGCATGAGGTTGACCAGTTCGAGCGCCAGGTCGGTTTGGCCTTCACTCATAACGCAGCACCTGCACGGGGTCGGTATTCGCCGCCTTGAACGCCGGATAGAGCGTCGCGAGGAAGCTGAAGAGGATCGCCATCACCGCGATCCCCCCAATCTCGAACGGGTCGGGCTTTGACGGAATTTCGGTGAGGAAGCGGATCGACGGATCCCAAAGCGGCTGCCCCGTCATCCATTCGACGGCGCTCACCAGCCCTTGGCGCATATAGAGCAGCCCGAACCCGATCAACATTCCCGTCACCATGCCGACGACCCCGATCGACAGGCCGATCGCCATGAAGATGCGCAGCACCGCGTCGCGCGGCGCTCCCATCGTGCGCAATATCGCCATGTCGCGCGTCTTGGCGCGCACCAGCATGATCAGCGACGACACGATGTTGAACGCGGCGACGAGCACGATCAGCGACAGGATCACGAACATCACCACCCGCTCGACCGCCAGCGCCTCGAACAGGCTGGCATTCATCGACCGCCAGTCGGACACCACCGCGCGCGCCGCGACCTTCTCTGCCAATGGCTGCAATATCTCGCCAACCTTGTCGGGATCGGTGACCTTGACCTCGATCATCCCGACCTGATCGCCCGTCAGCAGGAGCAGCTGCGCATCCTCCATCGGCATGACGACATAGGCCTTGTCGAAATCATAGACCCCGATCTCGAAGATCGCGGTGACGCGATAACTGATCTCGCGCGGCACGGTCCCGAACGGCGTCGAGCGCCCCGCCGGATTGATGATCGTGATGTTAGATCCGACCGAGGCGCCGAGATTGCGCGCCAGTTCGCTGCCAATCGCGACATTGCCCGCCTTGGGCGTCAGTGTATTGAGGCTGCCCTGCAGCACCTTGCCGCCCAGCGTGTCGTTGCGGCGGATATCGTTCACCGTCATGCCGCGCACCAGCACGCCCTCGACGCGCCCGCTGAACGTGGTGAGCAAGGGTTGCTCGATCAGCGGCGTCGCCGACACGACACCCGGCGTCGCCTTCGCCTGCTTCAGGACATCGCGCCAGTCGTCGAGCCGGCCGCCAAAGCCCTGCACGACCGCATGACCGTTCAATCCCACGATCTTGTCGAACAGGTCGGCACGAAAGCCGTTCATCACGCTCATCACGACGACCAGCGCCGCCACGCCCAGCGTCACCGCGACAAAGCTGAACGCCGCGGCGACGAAGATGAAACCCTCGCCGCGCTGGGGAAGCAGATAGCGTTTGAAGATGGTGCGCTCGTAAGGACGCAGGATCATGGGGCGAGCGACCTTTCGAGCGTATGCAGAATGACATACATGCGGCGGCTTTAGGGGGCCGAAGCGCCGCTGGCAATGGGCGCGGCTATGACGTCATATCGCGAACGAATCGCAAAACCTGTTGCCCATAGGTCACAGCGACGCGCAAAAGGGCCGCAACAGGCTCGCAAGAGGGTGACAAATCCAGTGCTTAGGCCTAGCCCGATGACTTCTGGATCAAGCGGCCCAAGGCCCGGCTCCAGGGAGTGCAAGCCTTTCGCCAGGCTTGTTACAAGGGGGATGGCGAGTGTTCGTCACAGGCGCCCGGGTCTCGAAAGAGGCCCGGGCGTTGTGATTCCGGCGCTCCGCGATCAGTGAGCGACTGGTTTGGGGTGGGGAGCGGACCTTTCCCTGTTCCAAAGTTCAGCCTTGTGGAGCGTGCGGTTTGGGCGGGAG
>JACDQN010000130.1 GCA_015657575.1 Sphingopyxis sp. | reverse complement strand
TGCAGAATTCCATGATGTTGACGCCGCGCTGACCCAGTGCCGGCCCGAGCGGCGGCGACGGATTGGCGGTGCCGGCGGGCACCTGCAGCTTGATATAGCCGCTGATCTTCTTGGCCATGATAGCCTCCTATCTTTCTGTCGCCCCGGACGTCGATCCGGGGCTCAAAATAAGCGGTCGAACAGAAGGGCATCACCCCTTCCTCCCGCGCGGAATCGCGCCCGTATCTGACGCGAAGCGGCGCCCATAAGGGCAAACGCCGCAGAAAACAAGCCTTATCGGGGCTGTTCAGCCGGCGCGCGGTAGCGGATCAGCCCTTCCTGCGCGACCGTTGCCATCAACGTGCCGTCGCGGCGATAGATCGACCCGCGGCACAAACCGCGGTCGCCGCCCGTCCACGGGCTGTCCATCACGAAAACGAACCAGTCGTCGACGCGCACCGGCCCATGAAACCACATCGCATGGTCGAGGCTGGTCGAGACGAGCCCCGGGGTCCAGAAAGTCACCCCGTGCGGCAGCATCGCCGATGAGAGCAATCCCATGTCGGAGGCGAAGGCCAGAAAGCCGCGGTGCAGCAGCGGATCGTCGCCGATCGGCGATGCGACACGGAACCATTGATAATGCTGCGTCGCCTTGTCCGAACCGGACGGGCGAAAGCTGCGCACCTCGAACGGGCGGCTGCGCGCCATATGGCCGAGTTGCTGGTCGGAGATGTGCGGGTTCGCCGCGACGAAATCGGTGAAGTCCCAGCATTGTTCGGGCGGCAGCAGTTCGGGCATCGCGACCTGGTGCGACAGCCCCTCGGCCGGCACCTGAAACGACGCAGTCAGGTTGAAGATGACCTTGCCGTCCTGCCGCACGACGACGCGGCGGTTCGAAAAGCTGCGCCCGTCGAAGTCGCGGTGGAGGCGGAAATGAAGCGGCTTGGTTTCGTCGCCGCCGCGCAGGAAATAGGCGTGGAGCGAATGGACCTGCTTGTCGGGATCGACGGTGCGCGCCGCCGCGGTCATCGCCTGGGCGATCACCTGTCCGCCGAAAATGCGCGCACGCGACGTCGTCGGCGCGCGGGAAAGGTGAATTCGTCGTCGACACCGGGAACCGCGTCGAGATCGAACAGCCGCGCCACCGCGCCGACGATCGTGTCGGCGGGCGTGCTCGCGTTGATCTCGCGCGCGAGATCGACGCGGGCCTGCACCTCTTCGGGAGTTAGCGAACTCATAGACGGTCAGCCCCTTAGCCGTCGCCCCCGCGAAGGAGTGAAGGGTCGGATTGTCCCCCGGACATTCCTTGGACATGCAGGGGGCATGTCCAACCCTTAACTGGCCGTCGGCGGCCTTGCGCTACGCCGACAGCGGCCCCCGCCTTCGCGGGGGTGACGCTTATTTCATGCGTTCGACCTGTTCGAAGTCGAGCTCGACCGGGGTGGCGCGACCGAAGATCGACACCGACACCTTGACGCGCGCCTTTTCGAAATCGAGTTCCTCGACCAGCCCGTTGAAGCTGGCGAAGGG
>JACDQN010000129.1 GCA_015657575.1 Sphingopyxis sp. | reverse complement strand
TTTTTTGCTAGGTCGCCTTGGCTGATTTTCCTTGCATCACGGGCACTTGCAAGCCGGGCCCGGAAAATCTCACCTGATCCGCTGTTATCGGTCATGGCGATTTCGCGATGAATATATTGACATAAACGACATGTTTCCTATTTTAGCGTTATCGACACGATCATCATGTCGAAAACGTCAACAAGGCGCAAGTGCCTTCGTATGGAGAAATGTTGTGACGAACGAGAATTCCATGTCTGGGCGCTTTGCGATCACGATCGACGGCGTCGAACATCTGCTGAGCGACCCACTGGTCAAGGGCCGCGACCTGCTCGAAATCGCGGGCCGTATCCCGGTCGACGAGCATCTGCTCTTCTATCGCCAGGGCGACGGGTTGCTCGAAGACATCAACCTCGCTGAAGAAATCGACCTTCGCGCGAGCGGCAAGGAAGAGTTCAGCTCGGTGAAGGCCGACCGCCTCTTCTTCCTTGTCGTCGACGGGCGCCGTTTCCCTTGGGGTAAGGATGAGATCAGCGGCGCGGAACTCCGCGTTCTCGCGCTAGTGCCGGCGGCTAAGGATATCTTTTTCGACCCGAAGGGCGGCAGGGACGACCTCGTCGAGGATACCGAGAGCGTCACCCTCAAGGGCAAGGAGGTCGAGCACTTCTACACTGCCGACCGCTCGGACGAACCGCGTTACGTCAATGTTGACCTCAACGGGGACAAGGTCCGGATCCTCGCCGGCGACTATACGACCGAAACGTTGAAGGACGCGCTCGGCGTATCGGCTGATCTCGACCTCGACGTCGTCGACAAGCAGGGCAGCTTCCGCACCCTGCAGCCCGGCGAGGCGATCCGCGTGATCGCCCGCATGAAGTTCGTCAGCCACGTTCGCCAGGGCGGCTCCTCGTGAATGCCGAAGATCAGTTCGACCGCATCAAGGCCATCTACCCGGATGCGGTCGCGCTGGTCGAAGGTGGCCGTACCTTCGTCCATCTGCCCGGGCTGGTGATCGCGACGCGGGCGGGACCGGTGACGCGCGATGCGCTGCTCTGCCCTCACGAGCATAGCGGCTATAAGACGCGGCTCTTCCTTAACGCCGCCGTTCCCGGTCATCTCGCAAACTGGACCCAGCACAATCTCTTCACCCGGAACTGGTTTTGCTGGTCCTGGAACTACATCGAGGCAGAACAGCCATGGACTTCCATCCTTGCAAATCATCTGGCGGCCTTCCGGTGAACGTCCATTTCAAGATCCGCGCCCCGCTTCTCGACGCCATTCGAGGCGACTTGAGGCGGCGTCACGCCTTCGCATATGAGCGCGTTGGCTGGATTTCGGCGGGCGTGTCGCGCATCGGCGATGGCAGCCTATTTCTCCTCGCGCAGGATTATCACCCGGTCGAGGACGCCGACTATATCGACGACCCGAGCGTCGGCGCGATGATGGGGTCAAAGGCAATCCGCAAGGCGCTGCAGCGCAGCTACCAGTCGCGGACTGCGGCGCTGCACGTCCATATGCACGAACATCGCGGCCGTCCCGGGTTCAGCGGCACTGACATTCGCGAGAATGCGAAGTTCGTGCCCGACTTCTTCAACGTCGCCGCACATGTACCGCATGGCGCGATCGTGCTGAGCGCCGACAATATAGCGGGAGACCTCTGGCTTGCGCGTGGTCAGGGACCGCTCCCCATTGCCCGGTTCACCGCGGTCGGCGCCACCCTCTGGATGGAAGGAGCGATGTCATGAGCCGCTATGACCGGCAGGATTTTCTGGGGCCGGACAGCGCGCCCGGCTCCGCGCCGTGACGATCGGCATCGTCGGCCTCGGCGGCGGCGGTTCGCATGTGGTGCAGCAGCTCGCCCATCTGGGAATCGGGGGCTTCGTCTGCGTCGATCCCGATATCGTCGAGGACAGCAATCTCAACCGCCTCGTCGGTGCAACCGCCGCCGACGCCGAGAACGCGACGCCGAAAGCGGATGTCGCCGAACGAATGGTGCGCGGGCTCGTCGCGGCGCCGCGTTTCCTTGCTCTTGCATGCAGGTGGCAGGATGCAACCGAGGCGCTCGCCGAATGCGACATCATCGTCGGCGGCGTCGATTCCTACCGCGAACGGAGCGAACTCGAAGCCTTCTGCCGCCGGATGATGATCCCCTGTATCGATATGGGCATGGACGTTCACGACCTCGGCGATCAATTCGCGATCGGCGGCCAGGTCATCCTGTCTTCCCCGGGCGGGCCATGCCTCTGGTGCCTTGGCGTTCTCACCGACGCGCGGCTTGAGCAAGAGGCGCAGAAATATGGCGCCGCCGGCGGCAAACCGCAGGTGGTCTGGCCGAACGGCGTGCTGGCGTCGTTGGCCGTGGGCCTCGTCATGCAACTGCTGCTGCCGTGGATGCGCGAACCCGTCGCCAGCGTCTACCTCGAATATGATGGCAATCGTCATCAGGTCGCGACAAGCAATCGCTTAAAGGCGGTCGCCGGGCAAACATGTCGGCACCATGGCGCATGCGAGACCGGTGACCCGCTGTTCGATGTTCGACGTCCGGCGCCGGCAAGGCAGTCAGAAACGGAACGGGAGGAGACGCGCGTGGCGCCGACCAGCGGATCGTGGTGGCGCCGCCTGTTAAGCCAGCTTGGCGTCCGAATCTGACCCGGCGTCCGGCACTTCGCACTGGTCGAAGTCGGGCCAATTGCGGACCTTGGGCAGGAAGGGTTCGGCTTCGTCGGTCGTCCGGAAAATGAGGTTATAAGTCTGGGTCGGGCTGTCGGCGTCAAACGTCCAGAACATCGAAAGCCCGGGCACCTGGACGATCAGCATGCTCTCGCCGAACTTGCTGCCTGTCGCGTCGACGACGACATGGGCACGCACCTTCCGCTGGCACTGGTCGAAACCGCGAAGATCGTCGGGAAGCGAGAATTCGGTCACCCACACGTAGCGTGGATATTGGTGTCGGAAGATTTCGAACTTGAAGATATCGGGAAGCCGATTGCGGAGCGTCCTGCCCTTATAACGCCAGCCATAGGTAAGATAGGTCCGCGCCACGAGTCTTGAAGGCGAAACCGCAAAAAAGGAGGGATCGACGGCGATCGCCTTGCCGAGTGCAGCACTGCCTCGCCGGCGCGCATGCGGCGAGG
>JACDQN010000128.1 GCA_015657575.1 Sphingopyxis sp. | reverse complement strand
GGCGATGGGCGCGCCGGCGCCGGAACAGCAAGCAGCAGAATGGTGTGCAACAGCATCGCCCCCAGCGCGAGCGCCAGCGGCGCAGCGGCGCTACGGCTCGCCGCGACGACAGCAGCGCAGACGAGATAGACGATGGCGATGCGTTGCAGCACGCCGGTCCAGCGAAGCAGATCGGGATCGAACCCCGGTCGTAACAGCCAGTTCAACCCGACGCCGATCGCAAAGAGCAGTATAGCGCGGCGCAGGACTGCCCCCCGGTCGAAGCGCCCCCCTCCCCCATCGAACGCCAGCGAAACCGAAATGCCGACGATCAGCAGGAAGATCGGAAAAACCGCGTCCGCAAGCGTCAGGCCGTTCCATTCGGCGTGCCGCAGGATCGTCGGCCCCGCGGGACCCTGCAGATTGACGAGCACCATCAACAGCACGTCGATCCCGCGCAGGCAGTCGAGCGACAGGTCGCGACCGGGCAGCCGACGCGTCACGTCTGAGCGATTCCGGCGTAACACAGCCTTGGCGCGGCGCGGAACGGATCAGGGCTTGTCGAGGGATGCAATGGCTTGTCTGAGGATCCCGTCATGGCTCGCCAAAAGCTGTTCCGCGCAATCGGGCGCCTTCCCCTTCGCGATCAGGACGGCGCGGGCGATATTGTTGTCGGCCTGCGCCAGCGCGTCAATAGCTTCCGCCTCGCTGCAATCGGCCAGGATCTGCACCATTCCCGCCGCGCGGCGCTGCAGCTTGGCGTTGGAGATGATCATGTCGACCATCTGGCCGCGATAGACCTTGCCGAGCTTCAGCATGATGGTCGTCGACAGGATGTTCAGCGCCGCCTTTTGCGCGGTCCCGCCTTCATGCGCGTCGATCCGCTGATGATCTCGCTGCCGGTATCGAGCAGGATCGCATGGTCGGCCGCCGCCAGCAGCGGCGTTGCCGGGTTGTTCGCGATGCCGATCGTCAGCGCGCCGCGCGCGCGGGCATCTTCGACGATCTTCACCGTGAAGGGGGTGTGTCCGCTCGCCGCCACCGCGATCACGACGTCGTCACGGACCACCGCATGCGCCGCGACCTGCGCCGCGGCGTCCTCGACGTCGTCCTCGGCGCCCTCGGCGCTTTCGACCAGCGCTTCGATCCCTCCGGCGAGGAGGTAGAGCAGCCGGTCGGGCGGCCAGCCGAACGTCGGCGTCAGTTCGACGCCATCCTGCACCGCGACGCGGCCAGACGTCCCGGCCCCTGCATAGATCAGCCGGCCGCCGGGAGAGGTGAGCCGCCCCGCGGCCGCCTCGCACGCCGCCGCAATCGCCGTCGTCTGATCGGTCAGCGCGGCAACCGCGATCCGCTGCCCTTCGACCATCGCCGCGACCGCGTCGATGGCGGGCCAGGTGTCGATGTCGGTGTAGCGGGGGTCGATGGCTTCAGTGCCCGACATCTGCGATTCCTTCTTCTTTCCCTCTGTTCGCCGTCGCGTCCGTCTTGCCGACGAGGCATACCAAGTCGCGACCGTCACGCCGACGCACAGGTGCCACGGAAAGGCGATTTTCTTGAGCGCCTCGGGCAACCCGAGCATGTCGATCGTGAAGGGCTGAAACAGCATGACGACAAGGAAGCCGACGATCAGCGCCGCGATGACCGACGCCGGCGAGCCGCGCTTCGTAAAGACCGCGGTGATATAGACACCGAGCAGACCCGAATAAGCGAAGGCCATCACCCCCAGCACGAATTCGAGCAGCGGGATATCGCTGTAGCGCTGCCAATAGAAGCAGACGATCGACATGAGGAACAGCAGCATCCCCAGCACCACCGTCGCCAG
>JACDQN010000001.1 GCA_015657575.1 Sphingopyxis sp. | reverse complement strand
CGCAACGTCGCGCCATTGGCCCCCCCGTCAGCGCTTCGCGCTGCCACCTCCCCATGCCTACGGCACAGGGGAGGATCAACGGCCTGATGCCAGGAAAAAGGCCCCATTAAACCGCGGGGCCTTCATCTCTTTCCGTTCCTGCCAGGTCAGACGCGCATCGGCATCAGCACATAGAGCGCCGGGCTCTTTTCACTTTCGCGGATCAGCGTCGGGGCGTTGGCGTCGGCGAGGTGGAGTTCGACGCTGTCGCCGTCGACCTGACCCAATATATCGCTGAGGTAACGGGCGTTGAAACCGATCTCCATCGAATCGCTGTCATAGCCTGCCGCCAATTCTTCGGCGGCCGTGCCATTTTCGGGGCTGGTCACCGACAGCGTGATGCGGTCCTTGTCGAGCCCGACCTTGACCGCGCGAGTCTTTTCGCTCGCGATCGTCGATACACGGTCGACGCCCTGGAACAGGCTCTTCGGATCGACCTTCAGCAGCTTGTCGTTCGCGGTCGGGATGACGCGGCTGTAATCGGGGAAGGTGCCGTCGATCAGCTTCGACGTCAGCACGGCATTGCCGAGCTGGAAACGGATCTTGGTCGCCGACAGGCTGATCTCGACATTGCCTTCGGCCTCGTCGAGCAGCTTGCGGATTTCGCCGACGCATTTGCGCGGCACGATGACGTCGGGCATCGACGAAGCACCGTCGGGACGCGTCACCGTATAGCGTGCGAGGCGGTGGCCGTCGGTCGCCGCCGCCTTCAGCACCGGGCCCGTCGCATCCTCGGCGACATGGAAGAAGATGCCGTTGAGATAATAGCGGGTTTCCTCGGTCGAGATGGCGAAACGCGTCTTGTCGATGATCTGGATCAGCTCGGCGACCGGCAGCTCGAAATTGGTCGGCAGGTCGCCCTCGGCGATCACCGGGAAATCGTCGCGCGGCAGGGTCGGCAAGTTGAAGTTCGAGCGGCCCGCCTTGACCTGCATCTTACCCTCGGCGGCGGTCAGGCTGACTTCCGATCCTTCGGGCAGCTTGCGCGCGATTTCGAAGAGCGTGTGCGCCGACACGGTCGTCGTGCCCGGCGTTTCGACCTTGGCCGCGATCGTTTCGACGACCTGCAGATCAAGGTCGGTCGCCATCAATTTCAGCTGACCCGATGCGTCGGCCTCGATCAGGACGTTCGAGAGAATGGGTATCGTATTCCGCCGTTCGACCACGGACTGGACGTGGCCGAGGCTCTTGAGCAGCACCGCACGTTCGATCGTCGCTTTCATCTTGTTACATCGTCCCTGTACCGTTCGGGAGAAATCCCTGGAGAGTCCGGGCGGACGGGCCATCATGCCCCGAATCCCGTCCCCCGAAAATGTCCACCTTCCTTAACGCACGCACCGGCGCGCGCAAGCCATGCTTGCAAAGCATCCACATTCGCGCAAACGAGGCAGAATGCGGCGCACGGCCCTTCTTTTCCTGATCGCGGCGGCGCTGCCCGCCGTCGCCCTTGCCGCGCCGCGCACCGCGCTCGGCATTTTCGACGGCTGGGCGCGTTTCGCGAGCCCGGCCAAGGCTCTTCCGCGCCGCGCT
>JACDQN010000127.1 GCA_015657575.1 Sphingopyxis sp. | reverse complement strand
CCTTCGTGCGCTTCAACCTCTTCCCGCAGGACGATGCCGTGACCGCACAGGCGGCAAAGTTCATGGCCGACCATGCCGATGCGAAGGCGATCATCTTCGACATCCGTACGCACAACGGCGGCGGGCTCGACCAGATGGACGTCATCTTTCCCTGGCTGTTCGACAAGCAGACGCGGCTGGTGACGATGGCGACGCGCGCGTCGGTCGATGCCGAGGGCGGATCGCCGATCGCGGGCGTGCCGTCGATGCGGATGGTGAAGGGCGATACCGGCATGGTCGCACGCGAGCATTGGGCGACGCCGAATGCCGACACGCGGCTGCGCGATGCCAAGGTCTATGTGCTGACCTCGGGCGCGAGTGGTTCGGCGGCCGAGCATTTCGCGCTCGCGATGAAGCATACGGGGCGCGGCACGCTGGTCGGGGCGCCGACCGCGGGCGCCAATCATTTCGGGCGCGGCGAGGATCTGGGCGGCGGCTATGGCGCCTTCATCCCGGTCGGGCGGACCTATGATCCCAAGACCGGCAGGGATTGGGAAGGCGAGGGGGTGCTGCCCGACATTGCGGTGGCTCCCGCCGACGCGCTGGTGCGCGTGCTCACCGACCTCGGCGTCGCGCCGGCGGAGGCGAAAACGCTCTCCGACGCGCATATACCGAGCTGGCCGATGGAGCGGCGCAAACCGCGGGGGGCGAGATAGCCTTCTCCTCCCCCTCGATGGAGGAGGTCCTGACCTTAGTCAGCGGCGGGGGTGCGGTCTCGGCCTGACGCGGCGGTGCCGCGATGCGCCATCACCCCCATCCAACTGCGCCTAGCCGCTGTGCGGCAAGGCTCCATATCCTTCCCCCATCAAGGGGAAGGGCGCTCGCCGTTGCGATCAGTGATCAGGAGTCCGCCAGCTTCATCAGCGCGTCGCCATCGACGCGCATCACGGTCCATTCGTCCATCAGCTTTGCGCCGAGGCTCTGGTAAAAGCCGATCGACGGGGTGTTCCAGTCGAGCACCCACCATTCGAGGCGCGCGCAGTCGCGTTCGATACAAAGCCTGGCGAGATGCGCGAGCAGCGCCTTGCCGAGCCCCGAACCGCGCGCGTCCGGGCGGACGAAGAGGTCTTCGAGATAGATGCCGGGGCGCCCCTCGAAGGTCGAGAAATTGTGGAAGAAGAGCGCGAAGCCCTGCGGGTTCCCGTCGATCTCGCCGATGACGACTTCGGCATAGGGGCGCGGGCCGAACAGGTTGGCGCCCAGCTTCGCCTCGTCGAAGCGGACCTCGTGCGCGAGCTTTTCATAGTCGGCGAGGTCGCGGATGAACTGCGCGATCAGCGGCAGGTCGGCTGGCGTGGCAGGGCGGATTGCGAGGGTCATGTCCGCGCTGTGTCGGGTCGCGCGAGCGCTGTCAAATTTCGGCCGGTAGCGGGCATAAGATCCTCCCCGCTTGCGGGGAGGGGGACCGCCGAAGGCGGTGGAGGGGGCGGGCGTCCTGAGGCGGCGTTGCGTCGTATCGCGAGCCCCCTCCGTCAGCGCTACGCGCTGCCACCTCCCCACAAGTGGGG
>JACDQN010000126.1 GCA_015657575.1 Sphingopyxis sp. | reverse complement strand
GAGCGTCTCGACTTCGCTCGACGCGAACGGGATAGGGACGAGTACGGTGGCGATGGTCGTCCTCCCGCTCGACCACGGCTTCGCGAGCGATGCGATCAGCCTGCTCACCGAACAGGATATTCTCGGCGAACGCCTCGTCCGCCGCCAGAAACGCCGCAAGAGCGCCGACGCCTTCCTCGCCGAGCTCGCGACGCTCAGCGTCGGCGACCTCGTCGTTCACCTCGATCACGGCATCGGACGCTATGAGGGGCTGACCCAGATTCCGGTGGGCAGCAGTCCGCACGATTGCGTCGCGCTCACCTACGCGGGCGGCGACAAGCTCTACGTTCCCGTCGAAAATCTCGATGTGCTCTCGCGCTACGGCGGCGAGAGCGAGGGCGTCGCGCTCGACAAGCTCGGCGGTGAAGCCTGGCAGCGCCGCAAGGCGCGGATGAAGGAGCGCATCCGCGAAATCGCCGGCGAATTGCTCGCGACCGCCGCGCAGCGCGCGCTCCGCCCGGGCGAGGTGCTGGCGCAGGATGCCGCCTACCCCGCTTTCGCCGACCGCTTCCCCTATCAGGAAACCGACGATCAGGACCGCGCGATCGGCGACGTGCTCGAAGACCTTTCTTCGGGCCGCCCGATGGACCGGCTGGTCTGCGGCGACGTCGGTTTCGGCAAGACCGAAGTCGCGCTGCGCGCCGCCTTCGTCGCGGCGATGGCGGGGGTGCAGGTTGCGGTCGTCGTTCCGACCACGCTGCTCGCGCGCCAGCACTACACCAATTTCGTCGAGCGTTTCAAAGGCTTCCCGGTCAACATCGGCCGCCTGTCGCGCCTCGTTCCGGCAAGCGAAGCGCAGAAGACGCGCGACGGTCTCGCCAGCGGCCAGATCGACATCGTCGTCGGCACCCACGCCGTCATCGCGAAATCGGTCGAGTTCAAGAATCTCGGCCTCGTCATCGTCGACGAGGAACAGCGCTTCGGCGTCGTCCACAAGGAACGGCTGAAGCAGCTGAAAACCGACGTCCATGTGCTGACCCTGACCGCGACCCCGATCCCGCGCACGCTGCAGATGGCGATGTCGGGGCTGCGCGAACTCAGCGTTATCCAGACGCCGCCGGTCGACGGCTTGCGGTGCGAACTTATGTGGCGCCTTGGGACCCCGTCGTGATCCGCGAGGCGTTGCTGCGCGAGCATGACCGCGGCGGGCAAAGCTTCTTCGTCACGCCGCGGATCAAGGATCTGCCCGATATCGAGGAGTTCCTGCGCACGCGGGTGCCCGAAATCAAATATGTCGTCGCGCATGGGCAGATGGCGCCGGGTGAGGTCGAGGAACGGATGAGCGCCTTCTACGACCGCAAATATGACGTGCTCGTCTCGACGACGATCGTCGAGTCAGGCCTCGATATCCCGAGCGCCAACACGCTGATCGTCCACCGCGCCGACCGCTTCGGGCTCGCGCAACTCTATCAGCTGCGCGGCCGCGTCGGACGGTCGAAGACGCGCGCCTATGCCTATCTCACCACCCCCGAACATGGCGCGATCACCGACACCGCCGAAAAACGCCTCAAGCTGCTGGGCGACCTCGACACGCTGGGCGCGGGCTTTCAGCTCGCGAGCCACGACCTCGATATTCGCGGTGCCGGCAATCTCGTCGGCGACGAGCAGTCGGGGCATATCCGCGAGGTCGGCTTCGAACTCTATCAGTCGATGCTCGAAGACGCGATCCTCGTCGCCAAGGCCGAGGGAATGGGCGCCGCGCCGCCGCGCGAAGCGCTGTCGCCGGTCATCACGGTCGATGCGCCGATCCTGATCCCCGAGGATTATGTCCCCGATCTGCCGCTGCGCATGGCGCTCTATCGCCGCCTCAACGACGCCGGCGACCGTCCGGCGCTCGACGCCTTTGCGGCCGAGATGATCGACCGCTTCGGCCCACTGCCGCCCGAGACCGCGAACCTCATTCAGCTGATGGAAATCAAGGCGAACGCCAAGGCGGCGGGCATCGCCAAGCTTGACGTCGGTACCAAGGGCGCGCTCGTCAGCTTCCATGGCGATCAGTTCGCGAACGTCCCCGGCCTGATCGCCTATGTCGAGCGATTGAAAGGCCGCGCGCGCATCCGCCCCGACAACAAGCTGTCGGTAAGCGGCGACTGGGTCAGCACCGGCGCGCGGCTCAACGGCGCGCTGCAATTGTCGAAGGGGCTGGGCAAGCTGGCGAAGCAGGCCGGCTAAGCCTCCACCAACGCCAGCAGTTGGTCGCCGGGAATCGGGCCCGATTTCAGAAAACCCTGCCAGGTCGCCACGCCGAGTTCGGCGAGACGTTCGAGCTGACGTTCCTTCTCGATCCCCTCGGCCACGACGAGTAGCCCGAGCGCGCGCGCGAGGTCGACGATCGCGCGCACGACGATGCGGTCGCGGTCGCTGCCGTCGATCGACCGGGTGAAGCCGCTGTCGATCTTGAGATAATCGATCGGCAGCCGCGCGAGCAGCGACAGGCTGGAATAGCCGGTTCCGAAATCGTCGATCGCGATCGCGCAGCCGAGCGCACGAATCTGCGCAAGCTGCGCCGCGGCGCTCGACGGGTCGCTGAGCATTGCCTGCTCGGTGAGTTCGAGAGTGAGCCGGTCGGGATCGACGCGCGCTTTCTTGACCATCGCGGCGAAGCGGTCGGCGAAGTCGGGGTCGCCGAGATCGGCCGCGGTGATGTTGAGCGACACGCGGAGCTTGCCAAGCGCTTTGGGCCATTGCGCCATTTCGGTGAGCGCGACGCGGTGCGCATGTTCGGTCAGCTCGCATTCGAGCCGCGCCGCGCGCGCCGCGGTGACCAGCGGGCCGGCGCCGAGCAGCCCGAGCTCGGGATGCTGCCAGCGCAGCAGCGCCTCGACCCCCGTCATCGCGCCGGTCGCGACGTCATATTGCGGCTGGTAATGGATCACCACCTCGTTGCGCGACAGCGCGGCGTGCACCATCACCCCGTCGCGCGCCGAAGCGGGACGCGCCAGCTGCTCGCTCGCCTGCATCAGCTGTTCGGCGATCGGTTCGTCCCGGGTGATCAGCGCCGCGGCGATGCGGATCGCGACGCGGCCGTTGGGATCTCCCACCATCGGCTCGGCGAGCGCGACGTGCAGCGCGCGCTCCTGCGCGCGCAGGGCGCCGAGCGAGAGCGACAGCGCCGGCACGATGAGGAACCGCGGCCCGTCGAGCCGCTCGACGCACGACCCCTGCCCGAACTCGTCGCCCGCAAAGCTTTCAAGCCGCCGCCCGATCTCGTCGAGCACGGCATCGCCGGTCGCGGTGCCCGCACTGTTGTTGATCCGCGCCAGCTGGTCGATCTGCACCAGAATGACGCCGGCGTCGGCGTCGTGCCGCGCATGCAATGTTTCCAATTTCCGGACACAGCCGGACAGGGATTCGGATAGGCGATTCATCAGGCCCCTCTAGCAGGCTTTGCTTGCCAATCGCGTGCCTTTTGCATCACAATGCGGCGATGGCTGCCATATTCTCCCACGCAACGGTACCGGCGGCGCCGCTGACCGATGGCCATGGCCGCCGGATCAGCTACTTGCGCCTGTCGGTCACCGACCGCTGCGACCTGCGCTGCCGCTATTGCATGGCCGAGGATATGACCTTCCTGCCCCGGTCCGCGGTGCTGGGCATCGAGGAAATGGCCGAACTCGGGGCCCGCTTCGTCGCGCGCGGCATCCGCCATATCCGGCTGACCGGCGGCGAGCCGCTCGTCCGGCGCGGGATCGACACGCTCGCGCAGCGGCTCGGCGCGCTGATCGGCCATGGTCTCGACGAACTGACGCTGACCACCAACGCCATGCGGCTCGCCGACCATGCGTCGATGCTTGCAGACGCCGGCGTCAGACGCATCAACGTCAGTCTCGACACGCTCGACCGCGACGCCTTTCGCCATATCACCCGCGTCGGCGACCTCGACGTGGCGCTGGACGGTATCGCCGCGGCGCAGCGCGCGGGGCTTGCGGTCAAGATCAACATGGTCGCGCTCGCCGGGCTCAACGAGGATCAGCTGCTGCCGATGCTCGACTGGTGCGCGGCGAACGGATGCGACCTCAGCCTGATCGAAACGATGCCGCTGGGCGAGGTCGAGGGCGACCGCAGCGACCATTATATTCCGCTTCACCAGTTCATCGCGCCGCTGCGCGAAGCCCGCGCCATCTATCCGGTCGATCGGCGCACCGGCGGCCCGGCGCGCTATTTCGCGGTCGAGGACAGTCCGGTCACGCTCGGGCTGATCACCCCGCTCAGCGACAATTTCTGTTCGACCTGCAATCGCATCCGCCTGACGGTCGAGGGGCGCATCTATATGTGCTCGGCCAGGAAGACCATGTCGACCTGCGCTCCGCCCTGCGCGACGGCGGCGAT